>JADFNA010000455.1 GCA_022563625.1 Candidatus Zixiibacteriota bacterium | reverse complement strand
GTAGTACTTTGCGGTCCGATGGCAGAGAGTACCGGAGTCTGGTTACCGGCTTCGGTAACACTTATAGTCACCACTTCGCTGTCGGCGGCTGAGCCGTCAGAGGCTATGAAAGTAATATTATAGGTGCCGCTCTGGGTAAAGTCCGGCGTCCAGTCAAAAGTCGCTGTGCCGTTCCCGTTGTCGGTAAATGCCGCTCCCGGTGGAAGCGCTGAGGCGGAAAGCGCCGGGACCGTTGCGTCCGGATCACTGGCAGTCACAACAAAGTTTAGATTCACGTTCTCTGTTGTCACTTTTGATCCGATGGCAGCCAACACTGGCGCCTGGTTGCCGACTTCGGAAACAGTGATCGACACTATTTCGCTGTCACTTGCCAGACCATCATTTGCAAAGAATGTAACTGAGAATGCGCCGGACTGGGTAAAATCAGGTGTCCAGCTAAACGCGCCTGTGCCATCACCATTGTCAATAAAGACGGCGCCAGCCGGTGTGTTTACCGCGCTGAGAGCCGGAAATGTTCCATCGGCATCAGAGGCCGTGACAGCAAAGTTCAAATTGGCGCCTTCGTTAACGCTTTGTGGACCAATTGCAGCCAGAACCGGAGGCTGGTTGCCAGCCTCGATGACCGTGATTGTCACTACTTCGTTGTCTGTAGCAACACCATCAGAGGCGGCGAATGTCACGAGAAATACTCCCGCTTGCACGAATGTTGGCGTCCAGCTAAACGAACCGGTCCCGTCACCGTTGTCGGTGAATGAGGCCCCGGACGGCAGAGGCGCGGCGCTCAGACTCGGGAATGTGCCATCCGGGTCGGATGACGACACGCCGAATGAAAGAACGGCGCCTTCAGTTATGCTTTGCGCCCCGATAAACGCCAGAACCGGGGTCTGGTTGCCTGATTCGCTGATTGTGAAAGCCACAATTTCACTCGCGCTGGCCAGGCCATCGAAGGCGGTAAATGTTACCGTATAGGCTCCGGACTGGGTGAATTCCGGTGTCCAGGAAAATGTTCCTGTTCCATTACCATTATTAATAAATCCGGCTCCAGCCGGGAGATTTGTGGCGCTCAGCGCCGGCGTTGTGCCGTCTGCGTCAGTTGCCGAAACTCCAAAACTCAGGATTATTCCTTCTGTTCCGCTTTGTGGACCTATTGCGGCCAACACCGGGGTTTGATTACCGGCCTCGTTGACACTGATAGTGACGAATTCAGTGTCATTTGCCAGTCCGTCTGAGGCGAAGAAAGTTACAATAAACGTTCCGCTTTGTGTGAAGTCAGGTGTCCAGTCAAATGCGCCGGTCCCGTCACCATTGTCAATAAAGCTTGCTCCGGCCGGGAGATTTGCCGCATTAACTGATGGTATCGTTCCATCAAGATCAGTGGCGGAAACCGGGAAGGCCAGGTTTGCACCCTCGGTGACACTCTTGGCGCCGATAGCCGCCAGAGCCGGAATTTGGTTACCGGCGCTAATGACGGTGATGACAACCAGTTCACTGTCCGGCGCCAGGCCATCTGTGGCGACAAAAGCTACATTGAAAATACCGGCCTGGGTGAAATCCGGCGTCCAGTTAAATGTTCCTGTGCCGTTACCATTGTCGGTGAAGCTCGCGCCGGCCGGAAGCGGCGCAGCGCTGAGCGCCGGGAATGTTCCATCTGCGTCACTGGAGCTGACGCCAAAGTTCAAATTGATACCCTCGCTGACACTCTGCGGGCCTATCAACGCCAGAATCGGGCTTTGATTACCCGCTTCATTGACCGTAATCGAAACGACTTCACTATCAGTGGCCACACCGTCTGTGGCGAAGAAAATCACGAAGAAACTTCCGGACTGTGTAAAGTCCGGGGTCCAGTCAAAGACAGCTGAGCCGTCGCCGTTGTCTGTGAAAGTGGCGCCCGGAGGAAGAGTGGATGCTCCAATCGCCGGAATAGTGCCGTCCGGATCACTGGCCGACAGCGCCAGATTCAAATTGATTCCTTCGACGACGCTCTGCGGTCCGATTGTCGTCAGGGTTGGTGACTGATTTCCCGCCTCGTTGACGGTGATCGTCACAACTTCGCTGTCCGCCAGAAGCCCATCGGTGGCTATAAATGTTACATTAAATGAACCGCTTTGTACGAAAGTCGGTGTCCAGCCAAATGTTCCGGTCCCGTCAGCGTTATCAGTGAAGCTGGCGCCTGTAGGGAGTGACACGGCGCTCAGCGCGGGCGTGGTTGCATCCGGATCAGAGGCGCTGGCGCCGAAACTGAGATTTATTCCTTCAGTGACGCTTTGCGGCCCGATGGCGCTCAGTAGCGGACGCTGATTGCCGGCCTCGAGAACAGTAATAGTCACCAACTCACTGTCAGCCAGTAAACCGTCAGAGGC
>JADFNA010000042.1 GCA_022563625.1 Candidatus Zixiibacteriota bacterium | reverse complement strand
GGTACGACGATGCCGACCAGTTGATTGCCGACTCGGAAGTGAACGCGATCTACATCGCCACTCCACCCGGTTCCCACAAAGAGTACGCCCTGAAATCCTGCGCCGCAGGCAAGCCGGTGTACGTCGAAAAGCCCATGGCTCGATGCCATGACGAATGCCAGGATATGGTGAAGGCCTTTGGGGCGGCGGGGTTGAAGCTCTTCGTGGCCTACTACAGGCGGGCGTTGCCTCGCTTTCTCAAGACGAAGGAACTTGTCGAATCGGGTGCGCTCGGCACGGTGACCGGTGTTCAGTATCGCTATGCCGAGCCTCGCCACGGCCGCATCGATCCGGCCGACCTGCCCTGGCGCCTGGTCGCCGCCGAATCCGGGGGCGGGATTCGCGCCTCGGTGCGTGATCTGCGCTCGGCCGGCGAAGAAGCGCTCAAGCGGGAGCTAAAAAAACGGCTGGACCGTATGCTGGGATGCGGCACAACCACCGTCGAGGCCAAGGCCGGCTACGGACTTTCGACACAATCAGAGATATTGTCGCTCGAAATCGTGGAATACTGGAATAAGCGGCATCCGATTGAGATAATCCCGACATTTCTGGGGGCCCATGAAGTACCTGATGAATTCCTGACGCGCCGGGACGAGTATGTCAGTCTGGTGGTTGAGGAGATGCTGCCCCAGGTCGCCGAAAAAAAGCTGGCCCGGTTTTGTGATGTGTTCTGCGAAAAAGGCGTTTTTACGCTCGAACAGTCGCAGTTGATTCTGGAGAAAGCCAGGAAAGTCGGTTTAGGACTAAAGATTCACGCCGACGAAATCGTCGCGACCGGCGGCGCGCAATTAGCGGTCGAACTGGGCGCCACGTCCGCCGATCATTTAATTGCCGTTTCACCGGAGGGCATTAAGGCCCTGTCTGCTTCGCGGACCGTCGCCGCGCTTTTGCCGGGAACAAGCTATAGCCTGGGTCTGGAAAAATATGCCCCGGCGCGCAAACTGATTGATCGTGGTGGAATTGTTGCGCTGGCCACAGATTGTAACCCCGGCTCAAATTACTGCGAATCAATGCCAATGGTTATTTCACTGGCCTGCATGAAGTTCCACATGTCGCCGGCTGAAGTGTTTTCTGCCGCCACAGTCAACGGCGCGGTGGCCCTCGGGCTGGGTAATCAGCGCGGGCAGTTAGTTGAGGGGCGTCTGGCCGATGCCGTGGTCTGGGACGCGCAGGATTATCGGGAAATACCGTATCACTATGGTGTAAATCTCGTTGTAAATGTCGTCAAAGCCGGCAAACGGGTCATCTGAATGAGGCGCTGTCTGGTACAAGAGAATATGAAACTCCTGCGTATAAATGTGCGCGCTCAATGCCGTCCGGCGCTGTTGACTCTGGGAGCCACGCTTTTTTTGCTTGTCTGTCTCTCTTCCTGCGGAGTGTACAGTTTCAAGAGTTCCGGGGGACCCCTGGTGGAGAGTATTGCCGTGACACAACTGGACAACAAAACCAATCAGTCGGGCATAGCCGACAGGATCACCGAATTGGTTGTCGATCAGATGATTCGAGATGGCACAATTGACGTTGTCAGCCCGAGTTCGGCCGAAGCGGTGTTGCAGGGTTCGCTGATAGGTTACAGCCGCGAGCCGTTCGAGTATGACGAAACCGACCAGGTGCCGCGTTTTGTGGTCAGGTTGACCCTGGAGTTGTCGTTGGTCCGCAGTTCTAACGGTGAGGAAATCTGGAAGTTTACATTTGCCAACGAAGGTGTCTATAAAGCCGACGGAGAAACAGAAGAGGATGGACAACTGCGCGCCGCTCAGTTAATAGCAGTCGATATAATTAACAAGACAACCCGTACATGGTAATCCCGCAGAAAACGCTCAGAACTACCCGGGGCGGGTTGATCGATATATATTGAACTGCGCCAGAGGAAAGCAGGCGCCGGATATTTTGTCAGAAAGAATAAGTGTCAGAAAATAATATGCATACACCGATGGGAACAACAGGCACAGCATCACATGCAATCAAAGTTCTTGCGTATGCTCTCCTGCCTGCGTTCCTGCTTTTGTTGATTTTGGCGCCGGCCGCGCCGGCCGATGAAAACTCAGAGAGAGTCGGGACGCGCGCTTTTGCGTTTCTCAAGCGTGACGTTGGCGCCCGTGCGGCTGCTCTGGGCGGCGCCTTCACCGGCTATGCCGATGATGCCTCGACACTGTTTTACAATCCCGGCGCAACCGTGAATCTGAAAGGAAAACGGAGCATCGCAGGCTATCAAAACTTTGTGGCGGGAATCAATGCCGGTTTTATCGGCTATCTGCATCCGCTCTCTGAGCGCGAAAAAGCCGCCGTATTCATCAATTACGTCGATTACGGCGAATTTATACGGACGGACAACACGGGGACCGAACTCGGCGTTTTCGGCGGCTCGTCCATTGTCTTTGGCGTCAATTATTCCAGAGAGTTCCATTCCAGGCTGCAGGCAGGAGGTAATTTCAAACTTATATACAGCAACATCGGAGAGTTTACAGCCAGTGGCGCCGCCATTGACCTTGGCGTACGTTACAAAATTAAAGACCCGCCGTACGGGTTGCGCAAAAGGGGTTACGGCGCTGTAGGATTCGCCATTCAAAATCTGGGTGGCATGATTTCCGCCTATACCGCAACCTCCGACAAAGACCCGCTGCCGATTACCTTCCGCCTGGGCGGCGTCGCCCGCCTGCGGGGACTTCCTTTCAGTTTTGCCGCTGATCTAATCCTGCCGGTTGACAACGAAATTCGCATTGGTGTCGGAGCTGAATATGAAGAGATAAAGTTTCTAGCGCTTCGGGCGGGCTGGTCTAGCTTTGGAGGTAATTTTCGCTCCGATGTTGACGACAGCCCTCTGGCGGGGTTTTCCTTTGGAGTGGGATTTCGCTTGGAGCACATGAATATTGGCTATTCTATTTCTCCCATGAACGACCTGGGCGAGTCGCATCGCATCACTCTGACGCGGCGTTTCGACCCGCCCCGGGGACCCTAACTCACTGGAAATCATTGGATTCACCGCCATTTTAAGGATTGTAGGGAGTTTTGGTGAGGACCGGCCGGCAATATGAACAAGCGCCAACGAGCGAGAAACCAGACAATTACTTAGCTGCCAACCTTTTAGTTGCGGAGCATCTCGCTGGCGGCTAGATTCACTCTCGTCATTCCGGGCGCTCTGACGGCGTACCCGGTCAGCCGAGGGACCCGAGGAATCAACAAAGCGCTGAAAGATCAAAGCATGAAACAGTTCCCATTTCTGTTTGTCCTGATTATCCTGGCCATGTTAGCGGGCGCCTGTGGAGGAATCGTGACTGATTCTCCCAAGCAAACGGTTGTGAAACTATTTGGAGCAATGGAGCGAAATGATAAAGGGGAAATTGCGCATGTTCTGGACTTGCCTCTGCTGATGGCAATCAAGGACCGGGATTATGCGCTTCAATTAGACACTCCCCGTATTCTAAGGTCGCCTACTGACATCTTAGAAGACTTGATTGACAGCGGGCAGACCAAAAACATGTGGTTTTCCATGAAACGCGTTGTGGGGGCAGAGGAAGTTCTGGGAGATACAGCATTTGTTGAAGTTACATTTCTTAGTGAAACCAGCGGAAGGCGCTATTACAATAAGTTTGGGCTGCATCGACTTACCGAAAGATGGCGGATTTATAGTTTCAAAACGCCGATCGACACGACATAGTGAATCTGGAACACTACGCCCCGCCCGCCCCGCCCGACCCGCCCTCTCGCGCCAATCCGGGCAGCCAATTCGGCGCGAGAATAGCTTGAAACTCACCGGCGGGTACATCCTAACGCTTACTTTACTGGCGGTTCTGGCCACAGGCTGTTCGCAAGAGGTGTCCCGGTCAGACAGCCGGAAAAGTTCGGAGAGCGCCGAATCCACGACAAAATCAGACCTGACAATGACAGATTCCACTTCCGAGACATCACAACCCGCGGGAAAACAGAAAGTAACGCCGCCATCAGCCAGCTCAGAAATCACCGTTGTTGAACTCAAAGCCGCGATTGATCGCAACGAAGATTTTATTTTACTGGATGTGCGTACCGAAGAGGAGTTTCAAGAGGCGCATGTGGAGGACACATACGCTCTTATTCCCTATGAAGAGGTCCTCGGCCGCCTGGATGAATTGCCTGCGGACAAAGAAAAATACATTTATAGTTTCTGCCGCAGCGGCCGACGGTCTGGAATAGTGACTCTCCAACTGCGCGAGGCGGGCTATGTTCATGCCTACAATGTCGTAGGCGGGTTACTGGCCTGGGGCGGCGCAGGCTTTCCCCTGCAGCGGCAATAGTTTCGCTCCCACCTCCCGCTCTTAAGCCTGCGGGCGTGAATAAACTCTCTGATGTAACGGAATCTAGCGGGCAGGTAAAAAAAGGAATTTACCACCGGTCCCGCCGGTTGGAAGGGATCGAGGGGGGTAATCCCCACCGGGCAGGAGGCAGCGAGTGGTAAACTCCCGTATTGAATATCGTTTCTGACCTCGGATCTGTCAAGCGGAATCGTAGTTCGTAGACTTCTACGAGTCCGGCGCATGAATCTCTGCGAATTAGCAACAAATGCGCTGAGTCAGGCTCCTGAACTCCCGGCGCCAGGGATTTTGTGAGAAAAAGAATATCGGTCGAGTTCGTCTAAATTATTGGTGTGCATACGATTACGATCCACTTACAAAGCTCCCCGGACTCTGGGCTTTGCTTACCAGTTGGGAATCCTTCTGGCCCGAGATTCGCGTTGTAGTATTCAGAAGTCTGGCTGGTCCCACTGCAATGCCGGGACGGGCCGGGACGGGCCGGGGCGGGCCGGGGCGGGCCGGAGGGTGGACAGGCCGATAATTCGGAGGTCATTGAGTATGCAACAGTTACATTGGGCGGAAGTATTGAGTTTCTCTTTCAGTCATTATATATTCAGCGGCCGCGGCCCGGAATCAGGTGATTACATTGCCGCTGTATTCGCCACTGTATTCGCCACTGTATTCCCCTCCGGCGCGGTCAGAGTCACATACTGGAATTCAAAGGCGCTCGGAAGGACCATCAATGGTTAAGTTCACTTCAATAAACAAAACAGCTCTTCTCGGAGCGGCAATTCTGTGCGTTGGGCTTTCTCTAAACTCTTGCAAAGATGACATCCTTTTGCCCGTGCCGCGTGGTATTGAAGGGGAGTACAGCGGTTTCTTGTTCATCACCAAGAACGCCACCGGCGGCGGGGAGCGAATTACAGACAGCATGGCGGTCAGAGTTGTGTTTCGGCTAGGGGCCGACAAGACTGAGCAAGAGGGCACATACTCACATATTCTTGACACCACTGTCGATGCTACGGTCAACACTACCACTCTCTGCGATATTACACTTGGCACATGGTTTATCCGGGACCAGAAGGTTTTTCTCTCGCCAGGCCCTACTGACCCCGGCAGCGTATGTGATCCGACTATCGTACCATCCTCATTCACTGATCCTCCTGGCGGCGGTGTAACAATTGAGATAGGATTTGGAAAAATAAAACTCAAACAACCTCCGGATGCGCCCGATGAAAATGAAATCGGCGACTCACTCATACTCAGGCAAACACGCTTTGATGTTGATCGGGAAACTGTTTTCCGACTTGAAGTGCTGTCTATCCCCGACGAGTAATCAGCGTTTCTGGTTGATGGAATCATCCTGATTAGATGGGACCCGCTTACCTGCCAAGAAAAGTAACCCCTGTTTTCGGCGCGCCGGTACTATTCGGTTTTTGTCTTGTTGCCAGTTTTGTTCTCGGATCGTGCGGTAATTCAAATGATCCGGTCAGTCCCCTGATTCCTTCTTTGATTTCCAGCAGTCCTCGTTCAGGGCAGTACACTTGGATTGATCGAACTGATCCGGTCAATCCGGTAACTCAATTCCAGTTTAGCTCCATACGTTTTTTTGAGAACCAGAGCGGGGAACTCAAATTTACCCTGAGAGTCGATTTGAGCGTGGCCAACCCTGTGCAGCGATTCAATGATCTGACAGCGGATTTCACTCAATCAGGGGATTCAGTGTTTATCATAAATCCGATTATTATCCAGCAGGGGCACAGTAACAATGTGCCTTTAGGGGGGTTCCAATTATTCCCGGCCGTCGACTCTCTGATACTCAACCGCGACTCTCCCGTTGACAGCCGTGACACCACAATGCGAATATCAATCTTCGTCGGAGGCGGATAATAACGACAAAATGAGAAGAAGAGCTACCAACATTCGTCCTGGTAGCGGGCGGCAAATCTCCCGGTTTGCCCATTCAATCCGCTTTTAGAAATGCAGTTCTGCGTTCCGAAGTCCCGCAGGCGTGGGACAGAGAGACCCGAGAGGCAGTTGAGTTGCGCGGGTGACTGCTTGGGAGAGTGGCGCTCTGCCGGATTTATATAAGAACCCCCTGCTTTCAGAAGTGGTGAGGGGTTTTGTTCTTGTGTTGTTAAGCGGAACTTGCTGTATTGCGACACAGTAGCGCTAAAAGCGCCGCTGAGCGTATCCAGATACTCAGCTTTGATCCGGGGCGTGTCCTGGACTTCAGCTGTCCAACTTGGCTGTAAGTGTGTCAGCCCGCTGGAAATTTCCGCAACCGGATCACATACGGACGGCTGTAGGATATAATATGATCGCTATCAACAACTTCCGGGGCTGGAGGCGGTTTCAGATTATTCTCTTGCCTCAGCCTCGGCGCCAGTTCCCACACATTGGACAGGTAGATCCAGTTATTACGCAGAGAAAACAGGAAATCGACAAACTTCTCGTTGCGGGTATCATCAATCAAAAGTGAGCAGGGCGTGTTCGCGAGTATTTCCTGCAGTCTTTCAAACCGATTCAATGCGTAGCGCCAGCTTCGCTCCAGCGGCCTTTTGTTGAACCCTGGCAGAGTCTCTGTGCTTTGAATCCCTTCGTCTAACTTCAGTTTGATCGACAGATTTTTCCTCAGCGTATCTTCCCAGTTGGAATTGATATCATAGCTCTTGTTTCTAATCCGCCGCAGAAAATCATTCTTGTCCGAGCTATCCAGAATTACACGCCGGACAAGGGTATATGACAACAGTTGCATTGGATTGGCGTCAAACAAATAGATACGCGCAGGCTTGAGGGCCACCGCAATATTGAAGCAGAAGAACCCTCCGACCACCGAAGTTAAGATCAGGTTCCGTCTCTTTTGAAAGTGAAAAGCGTCGCGGTATTCTTTGAACAAACCCAGTTCACGGTCATCACTGGAGCCATAGTACACCATTTTGAGCAAATCATTACAAGACTCTGGAGACTTCGAGAGCAAGTCGTTAAGGGATTCAGCGTCCCATGAACGCGGCTGGCCGGATGACGACAACTCATCCGCGCTCAATGGCCACCAGCGTTGAATCTTTCGGTTGCCGGATTGCCATACTTCCCTGCTTTCAACCATAGTTCTGTCCAGCGCCAGATCAGGCCTGCACCTCTCGGACACAATTATAGAGAGCATAATCTAAATTGTCATATCTAACTCGTCAATCGTTAGTAAAGTTGGCCGAATCGCTTGGGTTTCGGCTTTACGAAGACACGATCGGTGCGGAATTTGACAAACTGCTCTAATTCCGCCTCGGGCGAGGGACCCACGCGATCCCACCAAACACGAATACTGCGCCTCCACACGACAGGTCATTTATCACGTCTCAGTCTCCCGGCGTCACAAACTTCACATTAAACACAGATTCACTGACGGGTTCTGTCAGTCCCCCGGGTGTATTCTCTCCCGCGGGGGAGCAGACGCCTGTTAGTGGCGAATGTTTTCCTGAGATTCCCGGGGTTTTTCCGGGTATCTCCAGATTTCATTGCGGGATGAAATCTAATAAAAGGGGGCTGTATCTCGGGGCACGGAGCGCCGGGCGTTTTGAACGAATCGGGCGTATCGGGCGCACCGGTTGCACCGGTGGCGCCGGGCGCATCCGGCGCTCCGGGAGTCCCGGGACTCTTTTGCGGCAACCCTAACAGTATGGAGCAAACATGCATTCAAGAATTCTATCGGCGGCGACTGAAGGCGTTGACGCCTATACGGTCGAAGTAGAAACAGACATCCAGCAGCAACTGCCGGGCTTTAGCACAGTCGGGCTGCCCGATGGCGCCGTGCGCGAGTCTAAAGAGCGAGTGACGGCGGCGATCAAAAACTCAGATTTCGTTTTCCCCAGCAAGCGTATCACGGTCAATTTGGCCCCGGCGAATATTCGCAAAGAGGGCGCGGCCTTCGATTTGCCTATAGCAGTCGGGATTCTGGCGGCCACAGGCCAGATTTTGCGGGACAGTTTCGAGGATTACGCGCTGCTCGGTGAGTTGTCCCTTGATGGACAAATTCGTCCGATTCCCGGAGCTTTGCCGATGGCTCTCCATTTCCCGAATGTCACATCATCGAACGGCTCAGGAGCAAATGGAGCCGGAGCAAATAGCTACGGCGATGGCGCGAAAAAAAGCCCCGGCAAAGCCGGTATCAAGGGGCTGTTGGTCCCCAAAGAAAATGCGCGCGAGGCGGCCATGGCACAGAATGCGCCGATTTACCCTGTTTCGACACTGCGCGAAGTCGTCTCATTTCTGGAAGACACGACCAGTATCAAACCCTTTGAAATCGACATACAGGAGGTGTTTTCAAAGCGCCGGGAATACGCGGTGGATTTCAGCGAGGTCAAAGGCCAGCAGGGGGCCAAGCGCGCCCTGGAGGTTGCCGCCTGCGGGGGACATAACATAATTTTGATTGGACCGCCGGGTTCAGGCAAGACCATGCTGGCGCGGAGGCTGCCCACGATTCTGCCGGATATGAGCCTCGCTGAGGCGATTGAAACCACCAAAATTCACTCCGTGGCCGGACTGCTGCCGGACGAGATGGCCCTGATCGCCACCCGGCCATTTCGCGCGCCTCATCATACAATCTCAAACGCAGGCTTGATCGGCGGCGGGTCAATACCCAAGCCAGGTGACGTGTCTCTGGCGCATAACGGGGTGCTGTTTCTGGATGAAGTCGGTGAATTCCGCCGCGATGTGCTTGAGGTGCTCAGGCAGCCGATGGAGGACGGGACAGTCACGCTCTCACGGGCCCTGACCACGCTGACATATCCCTGCCGCTTGATGCTGGTGGCGGCTATGAATCCCTGCCCCTGCGGATTTTTCGGTGATACGAACAATTCATGTAACTGCACTTCCGGACAGATTCAGAAGTACATGTCACGCATATCCGGGCCGCTGATGGACAGGATTGATATTCACATCAATGTCCCGGCCGTGAAATTCAATGAGTTGTCTTCCAATGAGAAAGCGGAAAACTCAGAGAACATTCGCCAGCGGGTCAACCTGAGCCGG
>JADFNA010000454.1 GCA_022563625.1 Candidatus Zixiibacteriota bacterium | reverse complement strand
AGATCAAGCGCTACAGCGCCTTGATGCGACATATCCTGAACAAAAAGTCGCCGAAACGGAAACGCCATTTGCGCAAATCAACGCTTGTCAGCAAAGCTGACCAGCCGCGCATTGAGCGTCTCATGCCATATTAGATATAGAGTGACCTGTCCGTTTCGTCCGGCGCCCTGGCGCCCGGGCGCCTGCGGTGCGACTTCATCGGCACCCGTACCCGCTGTTCGGCCGCAATAACGGATTGAGATTGGCCTACATTCGGCCCTAACCATTGAAGTACGGAGGCATACCATGCCACGCGCAATGAATAACGTGGCGGCCCATCGCCGTCATAAGAAAGTACTCAAAAAAGCCAAAGGCAATTACGGCGGCCGCAGCAAGCTTTATCGCACGGCGCTTGAAACCGTGCAGAAGGGCATGACCTATGCCTATCGTGATCGCCGCAACAAGAAGCGCGTTTTCAGAGCGCTGTGGATCACCCGCATTTCGGCGGCGGCCAAGATTTGCGGTATGAATTATTCGACGTTCATGCACGGCCTGAAGAAAAATAATGTGGAATTAGACAGAAAGTCTCTGGCTGATATCGCTGCGCAGGACATGCAAGCATTTGAAAAGCTGGCGGCGCTCGCCAAAGGCGCACAGTAGTTTCTCGAGTTTCTCGTTGTTTTTTTCACACTGATCTTCCTGAGCGCTCATGCTTGCGCTGATTCTCATGATTCGTAAATAAGCGCTCTGATGTCATCCACCTCCCACATAGACCAGCTTCTCGCAGAAGCCGGCTCGGCCCTGAAAAGCGCCGCGACGGTTTCCGAAGTCGGAGAAATCAACATCCGCTACCTGGGGCGCAAAGGCAAACTGCCGGAGATTTTGAAATCTCTCAAGGAATTGCCCGCAGACCAGCGCAAGTCGGTCGGCGCCGCAGCTAACAAAGCCAAAGGTAAACTCGGGGCGCTGGTTGCAGAGCGTCTGGGGCAGCTTGACGAGTCTCCCGTATCCAATCTGGATTACACGCTGCCCGGCCAGTCCAACCGTATCGGCCGGCCTCACGTTCTTAGCGCCACGATGGCCGAGATGACGGCGGTTTTCACGCGCATGGGCTTTGCCACCGCCACCGGGCCGGAGGTGGAAACCGATCAGTACAATTTCGGTTCGTTGAATTTTCCTGAAGACCATCCCGCTCGCGATATGCAGGATACATTCTATCTGCGCCAGTGCGATGGTTTGCCTGCAGGCCTGTTGTTGCGCACTCATACCTCGAATGTGCAGATTCGTGAGTTCGAGAAACGCACCCCGCCGCTGAAAATTATCGCCCCGGGCAAGGTATTCAGACACGAGGCCGTATCCACCCGCGCTTATTGTGTCTTTCATCAGATCGAGGGCTTCCAAGTCGGGGAAAACGTTACTCTCGGCGATCTCAAGGGTGTACTTCTGGCGTTTTGCCGGGAATTTTTTTCAACGGATGTCAAGCTGCGTTTCCGTCCCAGCTTTTTCCCTTTTACCGAGCCGTCGGCGGAAGTGGACATGTCCTGTTTGTTGTGCGATGGCGCAGGTTGTTTACTTTGTAAATACGACGGATGGCTGGAGATTCTCGGCTGCGGAATGATTGATCCGAATGTCATGCAGGCGGTTGGCTATGACCCGGAAAAACTCAGCGGCTATGCATTCGGGATGGGCGTCGAGCGCGTGACAATGCTCAAACGGCGTATCACTGACATCAGGCTGTTCTATGAAAATGACTTGCGCTTCCTGCGCCAGTTTTAGGAAGATAGAGACAGGAATAGCAAATGAAAGTTTCCTATAACTGGATTCTTGAACTGGTGGATGTTGACTGGCCGCCCGAAGAAATGGCCCGACGCCTGACCCTGGCCGGGACTGCCTGTGAAACTGTCATAAACATGGCCGAGCGCTTCGACGGCATGGTCGTCGGTGAAGTTCTGTCCGTTAAGCCTGTTCCCAAAGCCGATAAACTGAAGCTGGCTGAAGTGAAAGTGGGAGCCGACACACTGCAAATTATCTGCGGCGCGCCGAATGTAGCGCAAGGGCAAAAAGTCGCTGTGGCGCTGATCGGGGCGCGGCTGCCGTCGGGCGCAGTGCTTGAAAAAGTCAGCAAGTTTGGCGTTGATTCGAGCGGCATGCTGCTATCGGAGGCCGAACTGGAATTGTCCGCTGACCATTCAGGTATAATTGAATTGCCCCGGGATGCGAAGGTTGGACAGGCGCTGGCCGAGGCGCTGATGATGAAAGATTATTCGCTGGAGTTTGAACTGACTCCCAACCGCCCCGACTCCATCAGCGAAATAGGTATCGCACGCGAAGTCGCGGCATTGTCCGGCAAAACAGTCACGGGTCCGGAAATCAATGTGGTGGAGGTCAACGAAAAATCCGCC
>JADFNA010000453.1 GCA_022563625.1 Candidatus Zixiibacteriota bacterium | reverse complement strand
TTAAAGCAGAGTTGATAACAGTTTGCTGAGGCATCTAAAGCAGTAAAATGACGAATAAGGAGTATCCCTGAGCGGGATTGCCACTCTGAAGTGATCTCTTTGATACGATACACCACTCCCTTCCAGCGAAATCTCAAGGGACGGATTCGATTCCCTTCGAATAGCGCCAGAGTGTCAATTTCTTCATCCACTTTAAGGTACATATTTTACGCCGGATGTCCCCGGATCACTGGAAAACCAATCCCGTGATACTCGCAAACCATTCAGGCAAATTCACCGGCAGTATCAAGAGTATCAAGAGCAGTGTGAGCATGGTGAGCATGGTGAGCAGTCTGAAAAAGCCAGAGTTCAACACCGAAAATCGTCTGTTTTGCGATTTTAGAGATTTCATGTTTTCAGATTTTCTGCTGTTAGCGTATACGGCGCAACAGTCCGACGACTTTCCCGGCGATATAGAAATCGCTCTTATTTGTGTTGACAATTATCGGATCATAGGAAGCGTTTTCCGGCTGTAGGCGGATTGTTGTTTGACCGGATTTATCGCCGGAAGTTTTTTCATAGAAAAACCGTTTAATCGTCGCCTCATTATCGATGACCGCGACAACGATTTCTCCAACTTCAGCTTTCTCCTGTTTGCGGACAATGACAATATCACCATCCACAATCCCGGCGTTTTTCATCGAATCGCCCCTTACATTCAGGGTAAATGACTCTCCGGACGGCAAAAAACTGGTGTCCAGCGCTATTTCTCCTTCATAGTTTTCAATGGCAGTCAATGGGTATCCTGCCGGGGCAGAGCCAACCAGCGGGAGTGTCACAGCATGTGTGACAGCTCGTTCAACCAGACGGATTCCGCGCGAAATCATACTGTCTTTTTCGAGATAGCCTTTATTAATAAGAGCTTTGAGATGATCTCGGATGCCATTTGTGGAGCTAATTTTGAATTTATGGCACATCTCGCGTATCGTCGGCGAACGTCCGTTGTCCTGAATACTGTTCCGTATGTATTCCAGGATTGATCGCTGGCGAGAAGTTAATTTTTCCGGCATACATTCCCTCGTTTCAATGGGCCTTCATTCCTTGAGCTAAAAACCGCTGCCGGGGATTATTTACAGCGATCCCCGGCCATACTTCCGGCCCTCTCGAGTATCTTACTGCTCATCCGAGCAGATGTCAATAAATTTCTGCATTCAGTCACCTTGCAAGCTCAAAATGTGATACCGGTTTGCTCCATCAGGTCCGATTTGTCTATGTTGGGTGTGGAGCTATTATGTCGGCTAATTTACTCACCAGCAAAGAGATTAAACGCTATGCCAGCGATGCGCAGTTTGATCTGTGCGGTATCACCACCCCGAAGGTCATCCCCCATGCCGCACAGAGGTTGCGGAAGTGGCTGAAAAAAGGATTGCAAGGCGAGATGTCCTATATGGAAAAGGAGCCTGAACGCCGAATTGATCCATCCAAAACACTCGCTGGAGTTCGATCAATTATCATGCTGGCCATCAACTACTATCAACCTGACCAGGCCTCTCCCGGGCCGGAATACGGGCGGGTGGCCCGCTATGCTCGCGGCCGGGACTATCATAAAGTCTTTGAATCCCGCACAAAAAACATGTTGAAAGCAATCCAAAATGACCATCCAGATCTAAACGTAAGACAAGAGTTTCGCTGGTTCGTGGACTACGGCCCATTTCTTGAAAAAGCTTATGCCGAAAAAGCGGGAATGGGATATATCGGAACTAACTCGATGCTGATCACCGAAGAGTTCGGCTCATGGATACTTCTTTCTGAAATTCTCACGACTCTGGAATTGGCCCCTGACGTTCCCGTCCCGGGCCGTCATGGGGCCTGCGGGAGCTGCCGCCGCTGTGTTGATCATTGCCCGACCGGGGCGATAATCGCCCCCGGTGTAGTAGATGCAAATAAATGTATTTCCTACCTGACGATTGAGAAGCGCACAGAGATTGAGCGGGAATTGCGAAAGAAACTTAACGGCAAAGTCTTTGGCTGCGACATTTGCCAGGAGGTCTGCCCGCATAATCAGCGCGCGCAACCCACCCGGCATATAGAATTCACCCCCGCCAGCGGTGTGGGTGAGTTTCTTGACCTCAAAAAAGTCTGTGAGATGAGTGACCGTGAGGACTTTCTCGAACTCACCGCCGGGACAGCACTGACCCGTCCCAAACTTGCGGGGCTTCGGCGTACGGCCTCAGCCATTCTGGCTCACAACGCTGAACCGAAAAACGGGTCTTAGGGGCAACCGGGCGCAGGTCCACCGGCGAAAATGCGCGCAATGAGAAAAGTTATATCAGCGATATTGACCTTCCCGTCGCAATTTGGGTCTCCGGCTTCAATCGGATTGGGCGCATCTCCACCAGCAAAAATTCGAG
>JADFNA010000452.1 GCA_022563625.1 Candidatus Zixiibacteriota bacterium | reverse complement strand
GTTTCAGGAAGAAAGGGAAAAGTTCCCGGCATCTGCGCTACGGGCCTTCAGGCCGACTGTTCAGGGGATTACTGCTGACGTCAGAAGTTTGCCAAAACTGTTTCCTGGTGGTGAGACATTTGACGAAAGCCGCCAGAGACTGCGCGATGAGTTTGCCGCGACAGCAGAACAACGCAAAGAGAGGCATCCTTTCGCTGTAGGGTCGGCAGAAGTTTTTGCCGATGTCGCAACGCTTTTGATGGGTCGCGCACCTTTGGCGAAACGCATCAATAAACTCGAAACAAAACTTTTTGGCAAAGCATCGGACATCCAATTTGGCGGCGCAGTACCAAAACTAATAGCGCCCGGGGCGAAGAGACTCGCGAACAACATTATTCAGTCAAGGGCTGTCAAATTGCTCGCCAGAGGCGCCGGCAGAAGTTTAGAGGCTGGATTCGAGGCGGCCACCCTCGATCTTCTCAAGGGCGATGATCCGCTGGAGACCGCTGGTTGGGTGATGGCTGGTCAGGCGGGTGGCAGCGTAATATTAACTGCCACGAAAAGCTTATTCTCTGGCGGAGCGTTTCGGATAGGCGGGAAACTGGCACTTTCGGCCTTGTCTTTTGGCGCAATCCTTCAACTCGTTAATGACACCGTACCAGGTGGTGAAGACAGTCTAATTGATTCCATTGAGACTGGTTTTGAGAAGGTGCAGCTTGGTCTGATTTTGGGTCTGATTGCCGGAGTAGCCGGCGGCGCGCGATTCAGGGGCGGCAGAGTCGCCGAGGATTTACCCAAAATCATCGATGCGCTTGCGGCTATTCCAAGACTCTCGGTGATTTCATTTGTTGAAGATCTTGTAGATGCCCCTCCGGCAGAACGGAAAAACATTGAACTCGTTATCAATAAATTAATTGAAGACCCGCTGTTTTTCGGCAAAGAGATAACCCCGAAACTACAAAGCGCGATAGAGAATAACCGCTTTGCAGACGAGTTGCGGGAATTAGAAAAAGACAGGAAATTCAGGCAAAAGCTATTTTCCTTAGCCCCGCCAGACTTGACAAAAGATCAAGACAACTAAAGGGCGGCCTCTTCTGTGGCCAAATCCGTACAGTTTTACAATATTACCGGGTCAACTCTCGAAGATGTCATGCGCTCGCTGCAGTTTCATTTGACAAATATAGGGGATCGGCTTGACCGGATCGAAGGCATTCGCGGGACGGCCAGCATCGCGTCAGCTTTGGTCATGAACAAAAATAAGGTCACGGGCCTTGCTGATGGCGAGGACGACCAAGACGCTGCGACGATATCGAATACCCGAAATTTCAAGGATAGAGAACTTGATCGGGCGATGCTCAAGGATTACGGGGTCAAGCACCAGACGGCGGTGAGTGTTGGCGGCGTTTTGACCATTGATATGACGGCGGGGAATTCCGTATTTGTTGAGCTGTTTGAAAACATCACTTCGATCGTTATCGAAAATCCCCCGCCCTCTGGGTACTACGGGCAGTTGCGGGTCAGGTTCGGGCAGAATTCAACGGGCGGCTGGGCGGTTTCTGGCTGGCCTACCACGAAGTGGGAGAGCGGCACAGCGCCGACGATTACCACGACCGCGTCAACGGCACGAGACATCATCCTTCTCGAAACTGACGATGTTGGCGCATCCTATGACGGGTACGCGCACCAGGATCACAGCTAATGCTGATCGGGCTGGGGGTTGTCTTTTCCGTATCTGATCCACTGGATGCGACCAGGGCCCCAGCGACCCTCAACAAGAGTGGCGCAAACGGAAACCTGACCAGCGGGTCTTGCACTTGTACGGCCACTGGCGGGAAAGAGCCTTACTCCTATTTGTGGACATACGTCTCAGGCGAGAATGCAACAATCAATTCTCCGACTGCAGCAGCAACGAACTGGACACACAACGGAACCAATGAGGCGGTCAATGGAGTTTTCAAATGCACCGTGACTGATGATGATTCAAACACTGCAGTAACGCCGACGGTCAGGGTTTCATGGGTACACGGAACGCCGCAATAAGGGGGGCCGAGAACAAGGCGGTAAAGGCTCAAATTCGGGTCACACAGGAGGCTATAGACGAACGGGATACGTTGTCGGCCGTTGTGAGAGAGGCCGCCCTGGCGCTATCTGAGGCCGAGGACGATGCAGTGAGGTTATCTGATGAACTGCAAGATGAAATCAATAGAGAGCTGGCTATCCAGACGGTCAGGATTGACACTCCCGGGCCTGTGGTTGCAAGTGGATATTCTGACAAGCGGGGAAATCACCAGACCGGCCCAGGCGAGAATTGCCGGTATGCTCAGTTTCTTCCCCCTTTTCCGCCCCGGTAAAAGCCCCGGAGGCGGGGATGCTGCGGTATGGGTCTGGCAGAGATCGTCCAGCACAAGCTAATCTG
>JADFNA010000451.1 GCA_022563625.1 Candidatus Zixiibacteriota bacterium | reverse complement strand
GAAGTAACGACCCTGGCCCCATAGCGCCAGATTTATTCCCGTTTTGATTCTACCCACCAGGCTTCAAGCTGTTCGAGTGTAAACTCCTGCCAGCCCTTGCCGGAGGCTAGAACCTGCTTCTCTATATACTTAAAGCGCTCGTGGAATTTTCGCAACGATATTTTTAGCGCCTGCTCGGGGTCAATTTCAAGTTTGCGTGCCAAAGAAGCTACCACAAACAACAAATCGCCGATCTCTTCCGCCTGCTTTTGCTTGTCGCGGGATTTCACTTCCACCGCCAGCTCCTCAACTTCTTCCCGAACTTTCTCCAGAACATCCTCTGCCGTGCGCCAGTCATAGCCCACACCGGCGGCTTTTTCGCCTAAACGAAAGGCCTGATTCAGCGCCGGCATGGATTTGGGGATGCCGTCCAAAAGCAAACGCGGCCGGCCATCAGGGCCTTTCTCGGCAAGTTTCTGCCGCTCCCATTGCTGGCGGACCTGCACGGCGTCCGGTGATTGTTCATTGTCGGCAAAAACATGCGGGTGTCGTCGGATGAGTTTGTCAATCACTGCCCTGATGCTCTCATCAATCGTGAACTTTCCCGATTCTTGAGCGATTTCTCCATGAAAGACGAACTGGACCAGCAAATCGCCCAGCTCTTCTTTGAGGCGCCCCGAATCGTCTTGTTCGAGAGCGTCAATGACCTCATAGGTCTCCTCAACAAGATATGGAATAAGACTTTTGTGGGTCTGTTTGGCGTCCCAGGCGCATCCACCAGGGGCGCGCAGAATTCGCATCAATTCTACCAGACGTTCGAATGGAGCCAGGGATGGGTCGGGGGGGCTTACCATAAGACTTTACTCAACAACCGTTTAGAACAAGGGGACAGACTCGAGGCGGTCGTCTGACCGACCCGGATAGAGGCAATCTACTTCAGGCCCACCGGAGAAACAAGGATAGTGGAGACCGATGCGCTCGAATAGTTGACAAAGATCAAATTGACTTCCGTTCGGGCATAAAATATGTTTTTAGGGACGGCGATGGCCGTTTATTGTCAAGCGCGAATGTCCGTTCGCGCTTTGCTGTATACAGGTGTATACAGGCTGAGTGTGGCCAGTGGGCGGGCCAGTGAGCAGGCCAGTGTGCGGCCCCGTTTCCGGCCATCGGCCGGATGATCTGAATCCAAAAAGCCGAGAGTGTGCGAGAGTGCAAGAGTGTGAGAGTATATGAGCGCAAGAGTCCAACAGCAAACAGTTGATAACAAAGCAACTGATAATAAAGCCGCAAAGCCATACAACCCGCATGAGGTTGAGGAGCGTTTGATTGAGCGCTGGGAAAAAGCCGGCTATTTTCACGGCGATCCGAGTTCATCCAAGACGCCTTATAGCATAGTTATCCCGCCACCGAATGTGACTGATGTACTGCATATCGGGCACGCGCTCAACAACACTATTCAGGACGTGCTGATTCGCAAACATCGCATGGACGGTTATGAATGCAACTGGTTTCCCGGATCAGACCATGCCGGTATCGCCACCCAGGTGATAGTTGAGAAGCGCCTGCTGGAAAAAGGCGTCACCCGGCGCGAACTAGGACGCGAAAAGTTTCTGGTGGAAACCGCTGAATGGGCGCATAAGAACAAAGAGATAATCCTGGGACAGCTCAGGCGTATCGGCTGCTCATGTGACTGGGAACGCACCGCATTCACACTTGATGAACAACGTTCCAAAGCCGTGCGTGAAGTGTTCGTGCGCCTGTATGACAAAGGGCTGATTTATCGCGGTAATCGGATCGTCAACTGGTGCCCATCCTGCCGTACGTCACTCTCCGATGAAGAAGTTGAGCATGTCGAACAGAACGGATCACTCTGGTATATCAGGTACAAGATTGCGGGCGCAGATGAATTCATGACTGTCGCCACCACCCGCCCGGAAACAATGCTGGGAGACACTGCGCTGGCTGTTAACCCCAAAGATCCGCGTTTCTCCAAATATATCGGAAAAACGGCCGTCCTGCCCCTGCTTGATCGTGAACTGCCGATTATCGCGGATGATTATGTTGATATGGAGTTCGGGACGGGTGTCGTGAAGATTACACCGGCCCATGATCCGAATGATTTCGAAGTCGGCGTGCGCCATGAACTGCCACAGATAAACGTCATGACGCAAGAAGGGCGAATTAACGAACACGGCGGACGTTTTAAGGGGATGGACCGTTACGAGGCGCGCAAAGAAATCATCAAGTCACTCGAAAAACTTAAACAACTGGAAAAAACCGAAGACCACAAAAACAATGTCGGGACCTGTTACCGCTGCCATACAGTAATAGAGCCGTATCTTTCCGAGCAGTGGTTCGTGAAAATGTCGCCGCTGGCCGAGCCGGCGCTGCGCGCGTTCAAAGATAACAAGATCCGCTTC
>JADFNA010000450.1 GCA_022563625.1 Candidatus Zixiibacteriota bacterium | reverse complement strand
GAAGAAAGCCGGTATCTCCGATTTGGGGTTGATTACACAGCCTGAGCCTCCGCGTTCGCGGCGGCGGTCAAAGTGACGCAATCCTTTCCAAGAGAGATTGCCGCGTCGTCCGCACAGGTGGACCCCTCGCAAAGACAATCGGACGTATTTCAACAGGCCCATAGACATTAAAGCGAGATTCGCAAAAAAAATGTATAACCCGCTTCAACCAAAGATAATGATTTTCTCAGTGGCGCTGCATATTCTGGTGTTTGTAGGGTTCTCTGTGGGTAATCCGTTTAGCGGACCGCAAAAGCGGGAGCTGGAAGTTTTGCAGGTCAAACTCACCAGTCAGGCGGCGCCACAGGTAGAGCAGAAAACACAAGTCAAACCGCCGCCCAAGAAAAAAGTTGTAAAACCGAAAAAGAAAAAAGCGCCGCCGAAGAAACAAGTGCGTAAAGAAAAAGTTCAGCCATCCAAAGAAAAGAAAGCTGAGGCGGTGATTGAGGAGTCGGAACCCGAAGAGTTCAGTTCAGCGGACATGGATACAACCGAGTTCAGCCCGGTTTCGAATTCTGAGATGAGCGCTTTTGTTGAGGGGCCGGGTTTTGAGTACCCCGACTGGAACTATCAGGGATTTCGCAAAATTGCACACAACTGGCGCAATTACGCCATGGCCTCCCATGTGCTTTCCTGCACAATTTATTTCCGCGTACTTAAGTCCGGCCGAATCTATGGCGCCACGGTAAAATCCAGTTCGGGCAACCCGGTTTATGATCGCGGCTGCTTGCAGGCAGTCAAGAGATCCGATCCTCTTCCCCCTTTGCCGTCGGATTACATGCATGAAGAAATCGGTATTTCGCTGGTCTTCCCATGGAAACCGCCTAATTAGAATCGAAACTTATCTCATCCATGACTGAACACAAGAAAACTTCAAGACTGCTGCGCCTCGCGGCGTTGTTCATCGGCCTGTTGCTTTGTCTGACACGGCCGTCATCAGCGCAGGACTTTTATTCAAATGTCCCTGACCTGACTGTTGTACTTGACACGTCCAGGACTCTTGAACCGAGTCCGATCGCCATTGAAGACCCGGTCAGTGAAACCGGCGCCGCGCTGTTTCCTTCGGACATGCAAACTTTATTGGATCTGGCAGAAGTGATTCGGAATGACATGGACTTTACGCCGCTCTGCTCGCTGGTGTTGATTGATTCAATATACATGCGTCACATGGGGCTGGCCGAGATGACCTCATCAGCCTGGCAGCGCCTGGGCACGCGTTACTTTGTGAAACTCAACGCTCGAGTGAAGGGCGACACGCTTGAGATAGGCTACATTGCCTACGTAAGCGCCAGCGGACGCGAAAAAGCGCGCGGCAGATTCGAGACGCTCAAGAAAGACTATCGCGCGCTGGCGCATACTATTTCTGATGATATGATGTGGAAAATTTTCTCTGAGGTTGGCATATTCCGCACACGCATTTGCTATATTGTCCAAAGAGATAATGTGAAGGACCTGTATATGGCCGATTATGACGGCGCCTCGGCGGTGCGCGTTTTGAGCAACGGATCAATCAACCTTTCACCGACTTTCACACCTGATGGCAAAGAAGCGCTGTTTACCTCGTATGTGTCCGGCTATCCCAAGATTCATTCGTTTAACCTGAAAACGGGCAAGACCAGAGTGATCGCCGGCTATAAAGGCCTGAATGCCGCCCCGACTGTTTCGCCGGACGGGGACAGGATTGCGTGTGTCTTGACAAAAGACGGCAACTCGGAGATTTATCTGCTTGACCGGCGGGGCAGGATTATCCGGCGCCTGACCCGCACCCGGGCGATTGAGAACTCACCCTCGTTTTCTCCCGATGGGCGCGAGATTGTGTTCACCTCGGACCGCTCCGGCTCACCGCAGATTTATATTATGGACATTGAAGGTCTGAACGTGCGGCGGATTACGTTCAGGGGCAGATACAATGACAGCCCGGCCTGGTCTCCCACGGGTGAAATGATATTGTTCGTCAGCCGCACCGAGCGGGGGCGGTTCGATATTTGCACTATTGCGCCCTCGGGCGAGGATTTTCGTATTCTGACCAATGTCGGCGCCAATGAAAATCCGCATTTCAGCCCGGACGGCAAGAGTATCATATTTTCTTCCACCCGGCTGGGGGTCAAGGAGATTTTCACGATGGACATGTTCGGGCGCAAACAGTCGCGTCTGACGCGCACGGCGCGCAGTGGAAATCAGACGATTGGCGCCTCAAACCCCAACTGGGGACCATTGCTTAATCAGTGAGGCGGGACGGTGACCACGGAGCGCCCCGGTTGATAGTAGGGCAGAACCCCTGCGGTCTTTATGAGGTGTCTACGCAACTCCTTGTAATTGAACAAATTACGCACCAACACCAAGTAAGCCAACGACTTGAGCAA
>JADFNA010000449.1 GCA_022563625.1 Candidatus Zixiibacteriota bacterium | reverse complement strand
GGAAGTATTTGTAAGAAAGAGAGATACAAGAGTCTGGCCGCGACAGGCTCGGCTTTGGCGCTGGTTGCTCTGGTGTTCGGAGTGACGCCGGCAGAGGCAAAAATTGACGTCAAGAAAGTTACTGCGGCCCTTGAGGCGGCCGATACCAGCGGCGCCCAGTCAACCATTGACGCAGCTTTGCAATCGAACGCCAGTGATCACTTGGCCCTGTACCTGCAGGGCCACATTCATTATGCCCGGACAAACTGGCAGGCGGCCAAAGAGAACTTCGCGGCCTCACTGAAATCAAAGAAGAAATTCTCCCAATCGTTGTATTACTTGATGCTGTCACAAATGCATCTCGGCGAATTCAAAGACGCTGAGGTAAACCTGCGAAAAGGCAGAAAAGTCCGCACCATGCGCATTGAATTCAAGGGGGCAGAGGACACTCTGCGTTTGTTGAAATCTGAATTCGCCAAAGGCGCCACAACATCCGAGGTGGTAACGGCTGCCATCGCGGCGACTCCCGAAGAGCGTGAAGTTCAGTTGAAACAGGCGATCAATTCAGAACCCGAAGAAATTCTAAACTATTTCGCCTTGGGCAAATTCTACTACGACCAAGGGCGCTACCCCGAAGCAACAGAGCGGCTCAACGAGGCGCTCAAGAAAAATAGAAACCATGATCTGTCCACCTATTATCTCGGACTGACCATGCTCAAATCCGGCCAGCAGGATGAAGCGCAGAAACTCTTTGCGAAGGCCCTCGAAAACATAGAGACCCTGCAGGCCGAAATGAATTTCGGTCTCGGACTGGTGATTCTCGAAAAGGCCCGCGCCATGAACGAGAGCGGCGAGTCCAAAGAAGCTGTTTTCGCCAAAGCCTCGGACGCGGACGCAAAGTTCCGGACCGCGATAGCGCTGGACGCCGACAACTGTGCATTCCATCTCAGCCTGGCCGAAGCAAACTCTATTCGCGGTGTGTTCGCTTCAGCCAAAGCGGAATACGAAATCGCGCTGGCCATGTGTCCCGAATCGGACGACGCGCGTATCAACTACGCCGAGGCCTGCTATGAAATGAAAGATTTCACCTGTGCCCTTGAACAGTCCGGCAAAGTAATTGAGGCCGACAGTGCGAACGCCAGGGCCTGGCGTATGGCCGGTTCAATTTATTATGGCGCTGCGGTTGCATCCCGCGACAATGAGGATGCCAAGGCGAATTACCGAAACAGCATCGGCGCATACCGAAAGTACCAGGCCCTGGTCGGGGCTGCAGCCGATAGTTCCAACGTGCAGGTGTTCTATGAGATCGCAACAGCCCTGTCACGACTCGGCGGACATGAAGAGGCTATCAAAAACTATGAAGAAGTGCTGAATGTCGGCGTGGTTCCCAATGACATCTATTTCACTATGGGCAAAGCCCATTCGGGACTGCAGGAGTGGGATAACGCTATCTCATACTACCTCAAACATCGCAAATGGGCCGCCGAGCAGGACGAAGCTTACACACCGGTGGCCGGTGACGCCGAGTTGGACCGCCGCATTGGCGAGTCTTATTACAACATGAAAGACTATGTCTCGGCCATTCCGTATCTTGTTAACTCATTCGACGCAGACACCTCGCAGAGCCGGCTCTTAATCAACATTTCGCTTAGCTTTCACAATCTCAAAGAGTATGCTCGCGCCCTGCCCTACTACCAAAAAGCGCTGGAGCTGGACCTGGGTGAACAGGCCGGGTCAATTTATCTCAATGCCGCCTATTGCGCGCTGGCGCTGGCCAACGGGGAAGATGAACTCGATGATGAAGAAGAGGAAATTGGCGAAGAGGACATCAGCGCTGTTTCAGCCAGCTCCGTCAGCCAACTGGCCCCATCTGACTATTATGAACTGGTTGTCGAGTGGCTGGGCAAGGCGCTCGAACTTAAACCTGACCATGACAAAGCCATCGGACTTTTGGCCACGACATATTTGTATGACCTGAACGACTGTACAAACGGTGTGGCATGGTATCAAAAAGTCCATGAACGCAGCCCGGATGATTGCGAAGCTTTGCGTTCACTCGGCTATGCGTATTTCGGCGGGGTGTGTACAATCAACTACGGCAAAGCCATCGGGTTTTTCGGCCGGGCGCTGGACTGTATGGGCGGTGATGCCTGCAGTTCAATAGAAATCTCACTCTGGATAGCCCAGGCCTATCATTTGCACGCAGTCGCCAAAGCCGACAAGAAGCAAAAAGAGGAATCCAAAGCGGACTTCAAGAAAGCATTCGAGTGGTACAAAAAAGTCCTCGCCTGCGATCCTGCAAACAGCGACGCAAGAGAAGGCAAAAACCAAGTGCAATTCGAGTTCTAATAGATTGAACTGCAACTGCGGATCTCAGATAACACGGCGACCCCACAAACGATTCTCGAATAGCCGGAAATTGCC
>JADFNA010000448.1 GCA_022563625.1 Candidatus Zixiibacteriota bacterium | reverse complement strand
AAGCAGCGCCTTCGGCGAATTGTCCAGCGCCGCCAACTCTGCCAGCGACTTGCTCAGGTTTTCGACGCCAATCACACGGCTGTCGCGGATGCGGCGCTTTTTGGCTCTGGTCCAATAACCCATCAACGATTCTCCCGCCAGATGAACGACACAATCAACGCCGGACATTCTGGCCGGGTCCAGCAGTCCGCCTCCGACCGACCAGGGAATTTCATCCTCAGCCAGATTTTCGGCCGAGCGAACCAGACGCCTGACTTTATAGCCTTCGAGAAGCAAACTCTCACACAATGCCGAGCCGATCAACCCGGTTTGGCCGCTCACGGCCACGACTGTGGTCTGTTCTTTCTCAGTCAATCTGTTCTCCGTTACGCCGTATCGACACAATTTTCACTCTCAGTCCGAGCGCGTGGCATGATACGCCAAATATGCGGCCAACGCTATCCCCGGTTGAAATGTTTAATATGAACAGGACCTGCAGTATCCGGCTCATGTTGATAAAACACAGTGGATGAGCTACCTTCGTCTCATGGCGCCGGGTATAAGTCGTCAGGATTTATGCGCAGGCCCAAACACGAATGGAGCCTACTAACATGAGCTATTTGCAAACAACCAAAGATTTCTATAAGGAAGCGGCCGAAAACCCGGACCGCGGCCTGTGCTGCACGACCTCGCCGGTCTGGAAGTTACCCGGATTACAGATACCGCAGAAAATGCTGGACATGAACTACGGCTGTGGGACGACAGTCCATCACCGGGATTTGACTGACAACCCGACTGTGCTGTATGTCGGAGTAGGCGGCGGATTGGAACTTTTGCAGTTTGCGTATTTTTCCCGCAAACCCGGGGGTGTAATCGGAGTCGATTCAGTGCCGGAAATGCTCAGCGCATCACGCGAAAACTTGCTCGAAGCCGCAGGCATGAATGAGTGGTTTGAACAAAGCTATGTGGATTTGCGTTCAGGTGATGCGCTTGACCTGGGTATTGAGGATGAATCAGTTGATGTAGCCGCGCAGAATTGCCTGTTTAATATCTTTAAGATGGATGACCTCAAAAGGGCCCTAGCCGAAATGTACCGTGCGCTCAAGCCACATGGCCGATTGACACTATCTGACCCGATAACTCCTGAACCTTTACCTCAAAAACTTCAAGATGATGAAAAGTTGCGCGCCATGTGTGTCTCCGGCGCTCAGACATACGAGAGTTACATCAGCGCGTTGACCGACACCGGGTTCGGAACAGTTGAAATCCGCGCCCGGCGGCCATACCGTCTGCTTGATCCGGAGCGGTATGATGTCAAACAGCCGATACTCCTGGAATCACTCGAAATCGCCGCGATCAAAGACCCGATGCCCGCAGACGGCCCGTGCGTTTTCACCGGCCGTACGGCGATTTATTTCGGCTCTGATGATTCATTCGACGACGGCGCGGGGCATATGCTCCAGCGCGATATGCCGCTGGCAGTCTGTGACAAAACCGCCGCAAAGTTCGAAGCGCTCGGCAGAAAAGATATAATAGTCACGCCCTCAACATTTTTCTACGACGGCGGCGGGTGTTGCTGACACTTACGGCAAGGTCCGTCAAGAGAACCGTCCGCACAATTCGTGAAACAGGCTGAGCGCATACACGACCTGATAATCATTGGCGGTGGACCGTCCGGATTGGAAATGGGCCTGGCCGCCGCTGAAATGGGTCTCGACTTTGTGATTCTGGAAAAAAACGGCATAGCCAATAATATTCGCAGTTGGGGACATGTCACACTTTTTACTCCCTGGAGGATGAACGTTTCACACCGTGGGAAGAAGGCGGCAAACCTCAAGGTTATCAGCCCGGATGCGGTTTGCACCGGAGCCGAATATGCCAGCGAATATCTGAAACCGCTTTCGGAATCACCCGGGCTGGCGCCTCATATCATTACTGGCGCGCAGGTAGTTAGCATCGGCCGCAAAGGCGCATACAAAAATACGCTGATAGGTGATCCCAAGCGCGCTGAGCTGCCATTCAGAGCGCTGGTCGATGTGAGAAGCGGTGACGGCGCAATTCAGGAACGCGAGTATCTTTCACGCGCTGTGATAGACGCCTCGGGCGGATACGGCAATAATCGCTGGCTGGGTGCAGGCGGTATACACTGCCCGGGTGAACGTGCGCTTTCCTCTCATATAAGTTACACTCTCGAAGATTTTTCAAATAAGAACAATGAATTGGCCGGCAAACATCTGGCGCTGGTGGGCGCAGGATACTCGGCCTGCACCGCGCTTGAGTCATTTGCTGAGTTGGTCCGTCAAGGATGTGATCTAACAGTCAGCTGGATTGTGAGTGGAGACAATGCTCAGCCAATTAATCTTATCGCCGATGACCCGCTGCCCTACCGGCACGAACTGGGACTCCTTGCGAATCAACTCGCCTCGCAGAG
>JADFNA010000447.1 GCA_022563625.1 Candidatus Zixiibacteriota bacterium | reverse complement strand
AGGAAATTCCAGCGAACGCCGGTCCGATTTGGAAAACCACCAAAAATGCGCAGGTATATACTGTGCCGGATGAAAAAAGCCGCATAAGTCTCTCCTGGCTGATTCGTGGCAAGTGGAAAAACTGGCAAGAAATCCGCAGATAGCGGGCTGACTGAATAAGTATAAACAATTCCCCAAAATCTCCAAGTGAAATTTCGAAAGATTCTACAACCTGAAGAGTCTTATTGAGATATGAATTCCTGAAGAACGCAGCACTACTTCAATAACAACATTTTCCTGGACTGAACAACATCTCCGGCCCTTAGGCGATAATAATAAACACCTGATGTCACCTGTCTGCCATAATTGTCAGTCCCATCCCAGCTAACAGTATAACTGCCCGCGCTGTACATGCCAGATGCCAGAGAGCGCACCTTCCGCCCGAGTGTATTGTAAATAATCAACTCAACAGCCCCGCGCTCCGGCAATGCAAACTCAATCGTGGTCGTTGGGTTGAACGGATTCGGATAATTCTGTTGAAGTTGAAACTCATCAGGCAACAGCGCGCTTTCATCATCTGTCACATCTGTGGCAAAATCAAATTCAACAACGACCCGAGAGCCGTTGAAATCCGAAGCCTGGGCTAATAATATCTTGCCTACAGTAAGTAGGATTCTCCCAGGAGCTAATTGATCGGAGCCTATGCTAATTATCAATACACGTTTCCTACCGCCCGACGAGCCAGTAAGCATTTCCATTGTTGGATCGAGAAGCTGCACATCAGGATTTCCTTCGAAAACAAAAAAAGCTGCGCCGAGCACCAGATCAGAAAAAACCGCTCCATCACTTTGCTTGAATGTTACGGTATCTTTGTCATGTGTTAGCTCGGAGAGTGGAACAGCCTCATCAAAAATATTCCGTATGAAGTATACAACATCAGCAACTGATAGCGGGATGCTGTCACTAACTCCAGACAGGAAATACTCAAGGAGAATCTCGAAGTCCTCAATTTCATACGGAATACCATTGAGATTGTAATCGCCTCGATCATCAATTTCGCCTGGGCAAGTTAATTGAATACCACCGTTGTAAAACCCCACTCGCCGCTCAAAAACCTCCCGGTGACGTACACTATCACACTCAGGCGTGGCGCCTGTTATCGTGGGAAATGAAGAGTCTTGCCCGGTCAATTCACGGCGAAAATCCGTATCAGCCGCATCTGTATCTGATCCTCTAAAGTCAAAAACGTTTGAGCTGATTAAAAATGTGTCGCTGGAACCGCTCGAGATCGAGTTGTGGCCACAGTCTAGCCAGGAGAAACGAATCGGCACAAACTCACAACCCAAGGCCCTGTCGTTGGAAACCAAGAAGTTCAGTTCTGCGAACGTATCACCATTTCCAAGGTTAACATCTCCACCCGGGGCACCGTCCTTCACATCAGCAAGGCCGACAATGCGAACCTTACGTGGCGACGGACATCCCGCGCCGCAATTACCATTAGGTCCAAAGCGAAAAGTAAAAAATTCCCAGCCCTTGTTGGGATAGATGTTGCCCTCGTTAACTGAAGTCAGCGACAATCTAGAAGCGTCATACTGTAGCAAGAAATCGAATCCCCCGATCCTGGCCACCCCTCCATCAAACACGATATCTACACTGGTTGGGCCTCCTTGGAATACCGTTTCGCCAGCTGCCGTGTCATTTTGCGAAATTCGTATCCTGATATCAGGGTGAACTCCCGCATACAGATTCGCGGACAGACACATAATTACAGTTATCCACAAAACGCCAACGCTGAATTTGAAGAGATCGTTCATCATACGAGTACCTAACCCCTGTCAGCATGAATATAACCTGCAATCAGGAATCGTCAAGCTCACACTTTATACACAATCAAAACATGTCGGTTTGCGCTTCATTCTGGTCTGACAATAGACTATAGTATCACTCGGATTCGGATCAGTTAGGTTCGATGCAGTGAAGAACTCAAAATGACCCACAACGACTTCGATATAATCATAATCGGCGGCGGGCATGCCGGGGTGGAAGCGGCCCTGGTGGCTGCGCGAATGGGCAAAACTGTCGGCTTGATGACGATGGAATCAGGCAAGTTGGCCCTGATGTCCTGCAATCCGGCTATCGGCGGAGTAGGTAAGTCACACATGGTCAAAGAGATAGATGCATTAGGCGGAATCATGGCCCGCGCCGCAGACTATGCCGGAGTACAGTTTCGCCGACTCAATCTTTCGCGCGGCCCGGCGGTCTGGTCCACCCGTGTGCAATGTGACAGACGTGACTACAACCGCTTCGTCTGTGAGACAGTAGCCGCCGAAGAGAAAATCACGATCATCGAAACCCTGGCCGGGGCGTTTATGGTCGAGGACAACCAGATTGTTGGCGTACGCGATGAAAGCGGAAAAGAGTATAGCTGCGGGGCCTGTA
>JADFNA010000041.1 GCA_022563625.1 Candidatus Zixiibacteriota bacterium | reverse complement strand
GTGATCCAGACAGCGCCTGATCTAAGTCGTTGTCTGTATCGTGGTTCGCCCAACTGTACGTTCTCAAATGATCAAAAGAAGCATTTTGATCATAGTCTATGCGAACCTTTGTGCCCGCATTGACGGTCAGACCCATGACCAGTGTCGCAATGATTGTAGTAATGAACGCTTTCATCGTCAGTCTCCTTCCATCAAGATTTGATGTGATTTCCGACCTTTTGCCATTATTTGGCGTTGTCGGTCATCTGGTTTAATGCCCATTTCGTAGCTTTCAAGTAAATATTGTCTTGCTTCAGGCGCTGTATTTTGTCTATATCATCCATCCGAGCCTGGGCCCTTCACGGCATGTCAGCGCCGAGACTCCGTTCGAAGCGCTACTTGTGGCTGCATCTCTCTTGCGGCAGACGGTCTTTCTGCAGGAGCGGTAACGCCAACGGCAGCCCTACTTCCGAGCATGCTGTACACTACACCCAGCACAACTCCGTAGATAGCGTGACCCAGCAGGCTCGGCAGCATCTTCAATGCAGCAGCCACGCTCCAGTTCACTCCAAAGTCCATGCCCAGGAACAGAGGCATTAGAGTCAACGGCCCGAGGAGCCACCACAGACTTCCATAGGCCAGTCCCAGTCCAGCGCTGGCGCCGAATTGCGAAGCGAAACGCCCCAAGACGAGCCCAAAAGCTGCGCCGATAATGGCGCTGTTAATCATGTGGACTACAAAACCCACCGTTGCGGACGGATACCCGACCATTTTGCCTACCATCGGCAGCATCCCCATCGTCCCCATCATGATGCCGAAGATTAGGCCACCAGCGAGACCGCCAATGACTCCGTGAATGATTTTGTTGCGATTCATCCTTTCTTCTCCTTTCAAGTTTGTCCCATTTTTGCGAAGACGGTTCAGGGCTTTGCCCTTCAACTACTTCCGGTATTTGGTCGGAGAGCTGACTGAAACGTTACAACAAAAGATTGAGCGAGTATATCACCTTGTTAGGCAATGCCTTGCGATAGGAAGGTAAAACTAAGTTCGTTAAGATTGGGGGAAATCGTTTAAATCGGCGCTTTTGATTGCCTTTGAAATTCTCTGCCGAGATTCTGCCGATAGGCTGACGTTAATTCCCGTTTCACCCTTCTCAGCGCTTCTGAGTTGTTTGCTAATCAACTTTCGGATCAAATGCTGCTGTTCGCTATCGCGACGGCAGAATTTACAAACCATAATATGTAATTTCAGGGCGATCCTCTTTCTCCGTGGCAGAGATTCATCCAATGAACGAGAGGTAAGATGGGCCACTTCACTACAATTCGGCAGAACGTAGTTCATAATTTTATTTAGATGCTTCACAGTTTAGGCTCTCATATCAAATTTTATCTGTTTCTGCCTCGATCCAGTTTTTCTCCAAACACAGTCGAAGCCGTTTTCGCGCCCGGTACAGCATAACCCTCAGATTAGTATGGCTAATGGCCAAAGTGTTACAGATATTTTTAAAATCCAATTCTTCTAGTTCTCTCAGAACAAATACTATTGCGAGTTTTTTATCAAGCTCCTCAATACAGCTATTGAGATGATACCAAAACTCCTTTTGCTCCAACGGGTCGTTTGCGTCAATCATCCATTCAGCGGGGCGGCGCGTCGCTTTCCAAGTTCCCTTGTCGGGACCTGTTTCAATAAAGTCTTCATCCATTTTATCTGAAATAGCATCAAGCGCATCAAAACTGATCTCCCGCTTCGACCTACGGAAATGATCCATGATTTTGTTTTTTAAAATGCCAATTAGCCAGGTTTGTTCAGTAGAATGGCCTGCAAAACTACCTTGCGATTTGAGTCCTGCCAACAGAGTCTCTTGAACAAGGTCTTCTGCAGCCATAGAATCTCTAACATATTTGATCGAGTATCTAAAAAGAATGTCACCGTATAGTTCAAGCCAACGCTCTGGGTCTAGTTTCCTTTCCTGCGATTTCGATTTAGTCATGCCTGAATCCATTGCGTCACGTATTCATAATTGCAATTCAGCATCAAGCCCCCTAAACAAAGCGTTTTCGCTTACATTTTGATACCCGATAAAATAGCTCTAATTAGTTGAGTATTCAAGCGTTAAGTTACATCAAGTTACGGGGAGCAGTATAATCCCCCGACAGTGAAAGAATTCCAGCGGCGGCTGGCGGAAGGGTTTAGCTAACGGAGCTAACGGGCAGCTAACGGGCGCTGTGAGCGACGCCTGTACAACAGCACTCAGAGCCACCTATCTCCTTACCAGCGTTTTCGACGTCCATTGGAGATTACTCTTTCTGTGCCACAAAAATGATGCAAATGCATCATTGCTTTACCGGTTTTCTAGTGTACTCTCTTTATACAGGAGTATAAGGATACGGCAGGTCACTAGGTCACTCAAATCCGAAGTAAGATAGTCCGGTTCTATTCGTAGCCAGAAAGAAGGCCTGGGTTCATTAGGGATCCAGGGTAAGTGGTATTTAAATGCAGAAGGAGAAGGAACAATGAATCCAAGAACAAGGGACACCGAAGGGGCGACCCAAGGAGCCGATCAACTCATCTTCGGTAACCTCAGTGAACCGGGGACTTATCTCGGCAACTCAACAGGCCACCTGTTTCGTGTGCCTGAAGATGCGGTTAAAGTCGGACGCTCGCCGGCTATCGAAATCCTGAGCAGGGAGCCGTTAGTGGTCACCAAACTGAGTGACGATCCTTTCTTGGCCATCAACAAGGCGCGCATGATCGCGGCCGATCTAGATCTGGCAGTTAACTTCTAACTTCTCAAGCCGTGATGGGCAAATTGGAGACTGTATCTGTCTCCCCGCGCCGGGGGGAAGTGCGGCGAATGTCATGGCCGACTCCCCGGCGACGTCACGGCGACTTCCCAGGGGAGTCACCGCTCCGGCTCAGAGTGGGGGTTATTTAGCCCGAGACTGCGAGTCGATGGGACGCGTAGGGGAGGAGCCCCACGGCACGGCGGGAGTGATTCCCACTGAGTTGATTCACATGGGCAAACGAGCCCGAGGGGTTCTGGCTCGAATGTTACAGTGTTCGTAGCCGATCCAGTTGGTAGACATTTCCCTTTCCAGCGGGTATCTTGTTGGTATGGCAAATAGTGAATACGCCACAGTTCCACAGACACACGTGACGACCAGTACGAGAGACCGATCGTCCTATGTGCCGACTTGGGTCAGTTCCCTTGGCGCCCCGGTGTGGATCAGCAGCCCTGATGGAATTGTCAGCTACATCAATGAACGAGCGGAGACCCTGTTCGGTCGCTCCGCTACCGATTGTCTAGGTCGGCCCTGCTCAAGTATTCTCTCCGATACTGTCAGCTCCGGCTGTCCCTTCTGCGGCCCACAGTCTCCGGTCTTCAGCCGACTCCGGTGGCATCAGCCGATCGAACCGGTTGAGGTTCAAGTTGTCACCTCCAGAGGAAAGGGTCGCTGGATTCTGCTCATGGTCATTCCGGTCGATTCCCCGGAGGGCTCCGGGCCCTGGCTGGTTCATTGTGCTTTCAGCGAAAACCGGGCGAACAATATTGGGGAGTACCTCAATAAGGTTTCCTCACGCACTCCACATGACGGCGCCGGTGACCCGACCCTCCAGCGCCATGCTCTCACCAGTCGGGAGACCGAAATTCTGCGGCTATTGGCTGATGACGAATCCCTCTATTCAATTGCCGAACGACTCCACATCAGTTATGTCACGGTGCGCAACCATGTCCAGCACATCCTCACCAAGCTCGGCGTCCATTCAATCATCGAGGCCGTGGCTTATTATCTGCTGATGCGGGAATAGTGAATTGTGCTGGGATGTCGGGGGTTAAATACCCGTTATGATTTTAGGTTCTGAGTTGAACATCCTGTCGAGATCACAGCCTGAAATTGTGTTCCTGATAGATCCTCTAATGCTTTCTGCAAAGCTTTCTGCTTCTTGATCATGTCTGGCCAAAAGTGGCATCACACTCCCGCCTACATTAAAGTCATCCATCTTGCGCTTTGTCTTCGCGTTATAGCTTGGACGCGACTTCTGACCCCACAGCTTGAACTACTTTCCGTTGACCTCGCTCTCCTCCGAAAAGATGAGTTTTGATTCAAGTTTCCGCTTTTTTGCTTCCATATTTCCGACCATATCTATAATAGAACCCACCTACGTTATTAGCGCTGACCGGACCATGAACCTTCTCCTATTGCCCGCCTGGAGTCCCTGAGTCGAGTGTACCGGGGTCGGTCTGGATAAGTATGCTTTTGCTTGACTGTATCGATGGCGGGGGTAACTTAACAAGTGGTACAACTAATGGGACCGGTCAAGCGCCATGCAGATGACCCAACGCTACGTTCATCTCTTGGATGATGAAAAGCTGAAGGAGGCGATGAGGAGATACGCATTGAGAGCGTGACTATTGATCACGAAATGGGGGACCACATCGGAACCAAATCAAGATTCTCTTCGTTCAGGAGCTTGTCGTTGAATCCTTTCATGATTACGTATGGTTTTACAAGCGGGTCTATGAAGCGGTATCTTGGACTGCGCGGCACACCACTTCGTGTGAGTACATTGCGCTCGGTGCCGCAAAACTTGCTCAAGTGCTGTGCGAACTGTGGTATCTCGTAGGTCTTGCCCATCAACTTGCTCAGAACGGCTCGAACATCGGTGGAAGCGAATGATCCAAACTCGTCTGTTCGAGCAAGTGCACAAGCTGTGAGTACCTCTCTATAGAGGTGGCCCGCTCGTGAACTGGAAGTGGCTCGTTGATAAGTGTGTTGAGTAGTTCCTTGCGCGTTTTCAACCGCAGTTGCCACACCTTTATTGACATCTTCAATGCTAATATTCAAACTTTTCCTCTTGAGTGCACTACGGAACGACCATAGTCCTAGTTGATGTGTATAATGTGGTAATCCTTGTGATAATCTGATGATCCTGTCAGTAGCCGAATCATCGAAGCACATTTCGAGAACGTCACACGCTTTAGTTAAAATCTTTTTCAATTCATCTTCATTCATTCGAGGCATTTTGATTTGTACGAGCGATCTAACTATTGATTCATGTCCTTCAATCAGTTGGTCAATGCTCTCAGAAACTCCGACCAAGACTAGTGTTCCGTTGATCCCCTTGTCAGAGAGCGCCTTTATTGTGTCAGCAAAAAGCTCGCGCGTACCGTCAATTTGCAATCTATCAAACTCGTCGAAAATGAACACTACAGACTTCTTCGTCCCGAGGAATGCTTTGCACACATCTTCGGGCTTGATTTCTTGGTCTATGGCTTGCGAGAGATCCATTATATTCTGTTTAATATTAGGCTCGAATCCCGCAGCTCGAACTTCAGAGATGTGGTCAATCTCTTTCAATGCTTTTCTCCAAACACTATCAAACGTGTCACCTGAGTCACAAATTGACTTGTTTACGAGGAAGAGCTCGGAGTTCAATTCTGACAATATTACGTGTATAATGTTCGCTAGGGAAGTCTTCCCAACACCTCGCTCCCCATATATGACCGTATGCTGTCCTTTCATCTTTATTGCATCAACACATCGTTGGAGTTGATCGCGTCGACCGGAAAAGAATTGCTTATCATCGATGGGCGATGCTGGACTGAAGACTTCACCAGCTCGATAACCCAATTGGTCAAAGTCCATTTCAATATCCTCAACTTAGCTATTCACGGCATCCAGATGTTAAACACAGCACATCGCTACGCCATTGAAAGAATATAGATGTCTTTTCAACTAACAGAATAGTGTCCTGCCCCCATTAGTTGCATCACTTGTCAAGTTACCCCCGCCATCGATATAGTCAAGCGAAAGCATGCTTCCCCAGCCCGACCCCGGTACACCCGAAACAGGGACTCCAGGCGGGCAATAGGAGAAGGCTCATGGGCCGATAGCGGAGTGCGGTCCGACCGTCCGGGGAGTCCCGTTGAGCTTGGGGGATCGTTGAAAGGGTACGGGGGTTGGGTGGTGTTTCTCTTTGATTTTTTTGAAATAATTTCTGAGCAGATATTTTGGAAATTACTCCAGCAAAGATGCTGGCTCTTAAACCTGATTGGAAATTGGAGGACGGTTCACATACTGTAGGACTGTTGCAATTCAGAAATCTTTGGCTTAACTTCTATGGGCAATTTGTCCGCTTCGTTTGACGACATACACTGTAACGGATTAGAGGAACCGATCCGGAGACGGAGCCACCAATTAGCAACGGAGACAGCAATTGACCGAACTATCCCACGGCTTGCCGTGGGGCAGCCTGACAGAAGGGCTGGAATGAGATGAGTATCCTCAAGACACTACTGAAGAAACTGGGAGTTGCAGAAGTAAGAGTCAGTGACCTTCAGAGTTCGGCCAAGAACGTGCGCACCAGAACTTCTAGGAAGAAGTTTCGGCAAGCAATCGAAGTGGATCTCGAGATTACTGATGAGTTCAAACTAGTAATTGAATTCATTAAGACACACAGTCCTTTGATTCTAGTTACAGGTGTTGCGGGCACAGGCAAGTCTACACTCGTACGATACCTTGGTGAGACGCTCAAGAAAAACATCGCGATCATTGCTCCTACCGGTGTTGCGGCGATGAACATTGGCGGCAGTACTATCCATTCATTTTTCAAGTACCCCCCTAGATTGCTTACAAACAGTGATATCAGGTACGCGCGAGACAGAACATTATATGAGAAACTGGACTTGCTGATTATTGATGAAATTTCCATGGTAAGAGCTGATATGATGGATGCGATATCTATGTTCTTGCAAAAGAACAGATCTTGTTATGATCGCTCTTTCGGAGGTGTTCAACTCTTACTTGTTGGTGATCTGTTTCAGCTACCACCTGTGATCGCAACTGAGGAGGAACAAGAATACTTGAACCGTACTTACCCAACCCCCCTCTTCTTTGGCGCAAAGGCTCTCAGAGATCTGACTATGTCTGTTGTTGAACTGAGCAAAGTGTTTAGACAGGAAGATCAAGAATTCATAGCTCTGTTGAACTCAATGCGCCGCGGGAAAAACCTAATACATGCGCTTGAATCTCTTAATAGTGCATGTTGTAAATCGAGTGATGAGAATGATGATACTGTAGTTCTTACCCCGACTAATCGGGCCGCTTCGCGCATAAACTCGAACAGGTTACAAGAGATTCTTGAACCTGAGAGTCAATATGAAGGAGAGCTAGTTGGGAACATACGGGTAGACAAAGAAAAACTGCCTTCCCCATACAATCTGGTAGTAAAAAAAGGCGCTCGAGTCATGTTTACAAAGAACGATCCAGCAAGACGTTGGGTCAATGGAACTACTGGCATGATCACAAAACTAACCAAAGACACGATTCATGTGGAGATTCAGAAGAGCGAAGGAAGTGTAGTTCATGAAGTCAATCCGGTAAAGTGGGAGCGTGTGACATATGAGTACAATTACGCAACCAATCGAATTGAGGCAATGGTCGCCGGACATTATCGACAGTTCCCACTGATGCTGGCTTGGGCGATTACAATTCACAAGAGCCAGGGGAAAACAATTGATAAAGTAGTCATTGACCTTGGTGATGGCGCTTTTGCCTCTGGGCAGGTCTATGTCGCTCTCAGTCGTTGTCCAACTCTTTCAGGCATCCGCTTTAGGAGAGCTATCTCCAAGGAGGAGGTCATTCTAGATAGCCAGATCGTCGATTTCTACAATTCAATTGACACCGCCCGATGACCAGTGACCTGCCTCCCAGATTCTGATCCAGTTCGAGGGTTAGAATCTTGACTGGAGTAAACAGTTCTGATCTACTCCCCCCGCATGCAACGGGACTCACCGGACGGTCGGACTGCTTGCACCGGTCTACCGACTGGTTCAACTATTGGGGCATGAACCTTCTCCTATACGCACCTTGGGGACCCTGATTCGGGTGTACCGGGGTCGCTCTGGGAAAGCATGCTTTTTTGCCTGCGTCACAAGCCACGCTGAAACCCTAGCGCTACCCAGAGCATTCCCACGGCCCTAGAGGCACTCAGCGAGGCCGTGAGGTGCTTCAGGATGCCTGTAAGCCTCCCTTGAATAGGCGTCTTAGCGTCGGACAAGACTCATGGCGCTCGTTACCAGGAAGTCGTATATTCCATCTGGAATGATCAGCAAGCAGATACACCACTACAAAATCCTTGAAAAACTCGGCGCCGGGAGGATGTTAACTCCAAAGACAGAACATCAACGGAGAGTAAATCGCTCCCTGACGAAGAAAGAGAAAACTCTCTGGTATAATAATATACACGACTAATGACCTTCAAGAGATCTTAGCATGGCGATTAGAATTCTTTGCACAGGAGACATACATCTCGGTCGACGCCCGACCCGGATACCGGATAACGCTGATTTGCACGCTCTTAAACCCACTGGGGCGTGGGAATCGCTTGTGAGTATTGCGATCGATCAAAAAATGGACGTAGTGGTATTAACTGGTGACGTGGTAGACGAGAGCAATAAGTATTACGAAGCCTTTTCGTCACTACAGTCTGGTGTTAAACATTTGGTAAATTCTGGCATCCCCGTGCTGGCCGTTTCGGGTAACCACGATTATGATGTTTTGCCCCGACTCGTCGAGCAGATTCCTGATTTCCATCTCCTTGGTCGCGGCGGCCGTTGGGACGACTATATTTTGGAAAAGGACGGCACTCCTATCATGAGATTCCAAGGCTGGTCATTCCCCACGCGCCATGTTTCGCATGATCCATTGCAGGGATATGTGGAACCGAACGATGAACTACCGACAGTGGGCGTCCTTCACTGTGATTGTGATGTGCCCACAAGTAACTACGGCCCGGTATCTCTCACGGCGCTTAAAGCAAAAAAACCGATAGCTTGGTTGCTGGGCCATATCCACAAGCCGAGGTTATTGTCGGATAATTTTCCTCTAGTTTTGTATCCTGGATCATTACAGGGGCTTGATCCGAGCGAATCTGGCACGCACGGAGCATGGCTCGTCACGCTGGGGACAGAGCAAGCGCCAAAGGCCGAACTCCTTCCGCTTGCACAGTTGCGCTGGGAGGAAATCGAGGTATCTATTGATTCAGTTGATAGCGAGGATGCCTTCCAACGGGTAGCAATAAACGCGCTGCGCGAACGGCACAAGCAAATCCGGAGTGAACTAGGACAGACTCGGTGGGTTGGTTGCCGATTGCAGATCCTGGGCCGCTCCTCCCTGCACCGCCATCTACCGCGCCTCATCACGGATATCCAGTCCAATCTGACACCATCATTTGAGGACGTCGAGTATTTCGTTGAAAAGATTGAAGACCTTTCACGACCGGATATTCCCTTGGAAGACATTGCTCGCTCGAACGATCTGGCAGGGCTGCTCGCGCGACGCTTACTAACTCTTGAGCATCAAGATCCGCTTGATGTTTATCAGGAACTGATAAATGCTGCGAGACGAGTCACTAGGAGGTGATGAAAATGAGTAGCAATGCTTTTGTTCCTGGCGATCCTGAAGTCCCTGCAGAGCAGGATCAGCTGATGGTTGGCTTGGAGGCCCTGCAGACCGAATTCCAGGGATTGCGGGAAGCTGTCA
>JADFNA010000446.1 GCA_022563625.1 Candidatus Zixiibacteriota bacterium | reverse complement strand
TGCGCCTGTTCCAGATGCGCCATCAGTTTCTGCGCCAGGAGAATGAATTCCTCCCACTTATCTCGGCCGGCGCTATCAGCGCTTTCAGGCAAAGCCGCCAGTTGTGCGCCGGCTCTCTCAAGCAGCGTTTTCAGTCCATGCCGGAAGGCGCTGAATTCCTTGCCAGCCGCCCCGCCTGAGAAAATTGAATCAAGGTCCCAATTTAGTGAAACAGATTCTTGCCGGGTGAGAGTCGCCTCTGTCATAGCCTGTCTTCCTCTTTCAAGTGTTTTCCTTGAGGTAAGTTATGCGTGGGCCGGTGCATGGCAAACGCAAATAAGCTCTCCCCTGCCGCAGTCGGGCAGGCGGCTGCGCGGGAGGACTGATGTCATAACATAATCAATTATTTCGCTTCAGCAAGCGACAATTTGCCGGGTATCATCTCTGCCTGGCATACCCGAGTCTCCTCTGATTTGCTATACTCAGAGTTCATGAAACCAAGAGCAAAATACCAGGATGTCAAAAGCGTAATAATAGATTTTGATAGTGTGATTTGCGGCCGCGAGAGCATGGATCTGCTCTTCGATGAACTGCTGCGAGACGAATCAGCGGCCTCCCGGCAATCGTTAGTCGCTGAGGTCCAGCGTATTACCTCTCTGGGCATGGAAGGCGAAATTGGGTTCGCCGAGTCGCTCTCGTTGCGGCTGGGGCTTCTCCCCCGCCGTCCGGTGGACCTGCCGACCGTTGTGGATCGAATCCGTAAAAATCTCTCGGTGTCTTTTGTTGCGAATTTCTCAAGTTGGGAACCCTCAAAAATCAGCGTCATTTCCAGTGGTTTCCGCGAATTGATCGGCCCGCCCCTGACAGAAATTGGCATCCCACCAGAACGAATCCACTGCAACGAATTGGTGATTGACGAAAGCGGAATCATAAGAGGAGTCAAGACAGATAATCCGCTCTGCCGCAATGGAGGAAAAGTTGAGGCGGCCCGCTCGTTGGCCCTGCCCCGCAAAATCGTCATGGTCGGCGACGGATACACCGACTGGCAGGTGGCGGAATCCGGCCAGGCGGACTACTTTTTCGGGTATGCTGAATTTGTCCGGCGTAAAAGTATACTGCAGCGCGCTAATGAAATCCTCACTGACTTTAGCCAACTGGCCAATCTGATCGACCTGACATAGCTTCGTATTGACATAGCTTTGTCTTGACATAACTGTCACCCGGCCGCTTACTGAAGCGCATGAAAGTCTTGCTATTGGAAAAAATACACCCGGCCGCCTCGCGCATTTTGCGGGCCGAGGGCTGGAGTGTTGTCTCCGAATCAAAATCGTTTGCTCAAGATGACCTGAAAAAAGCGATTCGAAAAATCAACGCGTTGGGGATTCGTTCCAAGACGGAAGTCACCAGCTCCGTCCTGGATCAGGCCGAGGCGCTGGAATGCATCACCTGTTTTTGCATCGGCTCTGACCAAATCGACATTGGCGCCTGCACAGAGCGCGGCATCGCCGTGTTTCATGCGCCGTACAGCAACACCCGTTCGGTCTCCGAATTGGTGATAGGACAGATTGTCATGCTCATGCGCGGAATTATGGACGCTAACGCAAACATGCATCAGGGGATCTGGCGCAAATTCGCAGCGCACGCCAATGAAGTGCGCGGTAAAACGCTGGGGATTATCGGCTATGGCCATATCGGTTCGCAGGTTTCAATTCTGGCCGAAGCGCTGGGGCTGGAAGTCATCTTCTATGACATCCGCGAGGCGCTGGCGCTGGGTAACGCCCGCCGGGCGCGCTCACTCAAAGAACTGCTGGGCGCCAGCGACATCGTTACGCTCCATGTGCCCGACACTGAATCCACGCGCGGAATGATTGGCGGACCCGAAATGCGGGCCATGAAAAAAGGCTCATTCCTGATCAACACCAGCCGCGGCAAAGTCGTCAAACTCGAACCGCTCAAAGACGCGTTGTTGAAAAAACATCTGCGCGGGGCCGCAATTGACGTTTTCCCGCATGAACCCGGCGCCAATGGTCCCGGTTGGGAGTGTTCACTGAGAGGACTGCCGAATGTGATTCTAACACCGCATATCGCCGGCAACACCAAAGAGGCCCAGCGTGAGATCGGCCTGTCTGCCAGCGAGAAAATGCGCAAGTTTCTCAGAAAAGGGACTACAACCGGTTCGCTCAATTTTCCCCAATTGGAACTTCCGCCTCTCGACGGCCGCCGACGGCTTTACCAGCCTGCAACTGATCCTCGAGACGCTGCCGATTACGCGCGCTGGCCTGACGCCATTCACCTTCTCGCGCTTCCTGGTGCCGTGGCTGTGCGGCTACCAGGGCTGGGCGCTGTTCCTCGACGTCGACATTCTGATCCGTGGCGATCTGGCCGAGCTGTTCGCGTTGGCCGATGAAGCCTATGCGGTGATGCTGGTTACGAACGCGGATCCG
>JADFNA010000040.1 GCA_022563625.1 Candidatus Zixiibacteriota bacterium | reverse complement strand
CTGCTCAACAGCCGAGAATTCCTGTTCAACCATTGATTCGCGTTGGCAGGTCCTCAAACATTTCGGACGTCCGCGAAGCGGAGCCCCCAGCGCACTTGACTGGGGGTTCACTTCGTTCAACCCCAGATGGTATGAAAGCCACCCGACGCTCGCCAGCAATGAGCACAGCGAAGGCCTTCATTTTCGCGAGTTCTTCGCCGCCAGACGGCTCGCGAACTCCTTCAGCCGGGCGGCGCGAACAACGGCCTGTTCGGCAGCCGCTTTGGCGTCAACCAAGGCTTTCACCGTGGCCGGTATCTGGGCTTTCACTGTCTGGGCTTTGCGTTGGACTTCGGTGACAGCTTCGATGGCGATTTTCCGCTTTGCGTTTGCGGCCGCCAGGGCTCGTTCGGCGTTCGACTTCTCGGCGCGTATTCGGTCGAGTCTGGCCTTGGCTTGACTGAAGGCGGTTTGTGACGGCTTGCTGCCCGGCGGGGAAGATTCCAAAGCCGCTATCGCTTTCGCAACCGCAGCGTCGACGATTGTACTACACAAAATATCAATCTCAATCCATCGGTCAACCGAAAACGGAGGATTTTTTTGAATTGTATCTCTAAAGCCATGTCCTGCTTGGGAGTACAATTTTCACAATTTTTTCACACACTAGTCCTTTATGTCTCTAAAGGTTATGTGGGTAAGGTGTGGATAGTCTAACTGTTTGGCGGTCAACTTGATAGAGATGCGAATCCACAATCGGCAGGAAAATAGTCGCTGTGGGTTAGAGTGATCTGGCGTATCGAGCGCTAATCTATAGAGGGCGCCGTCTATTCTCCCCGGGGAAAACTCTTAATAGCATAGTTTGAGATCAGTTTGAGCGAAACTTTCCGCCTCGGCGTCTCGTCTCAGAAACAGGCCAGCAGCTTCACCCGTCCCCGGACAGGCTCCAAGAAGCCGACTGAATAAAACTCTTATAATAGTCTTCCAAAGTTAGTGAGGGAAATATGCAAAGAATCAGCAACAAACCCCGGCGTTCTTTCGCTGGCCACAACTTTCGGCGAGTGACAGCCGCTGCTGCACTGCTGGCGCTTGTTGCATTTTCTGCCAGTGAGGCGCAGGCTGATTGGTGGAAATTCGGCCAGCGCAAACTTCGTGAAACGGGACATATCGAAATTAAATCATACGATTTGTCCGGTTTTGAAAGCGTCACACTGAAAAGTGTGGCTGATGTTGAAATTACCTTTGGCCCTGAATACCGTGTCGAAGTGGAAACCGATGAGGTCTATCTGGAATTAATGGACATTGATGTGAGGCGCAAGACTCTGGTTATTGATATGGATGATGATGACTACTGTAATTTGTTCCTGCGCTCTGAGATCATTGTTCGTATTACTATGCCGGCGCTCGAAGAAATCAGGCTCAAGGGCGTGGGCGACATGATAATTGAGAACTTTGAAGGACAGACGCTTGAAGTGACCCTCTCCGGGATTGGTGATATTGAAATTGACGGAACGGTGGGGGAACTTGATATATCTGTCAGCGGTATTGGTGACGCCAACCTTCGCCAGCTACAGGCTACTGACGCCTGGGCCACGGTCAGCGGAATGGGTGATTTGCGATTGAGCGTTTCCGGTACACTGGACGCCAGGGTTTCCGGATTTGGAGACATTATTTACTACGGACATCCAAAGGACGTTAACCGCTCAGTCAGCGGCTTTGGCGATATACTGTCGCGCCGCTAAGTTTTCTGGGACCATGCTAATCTGGGCCCGATGATAAAGTTGAATCGACGGTCTTTGCGAGTCCTTCGGCTCCGCTCAGGATGAACTTCGCGAAGCTCTCCTTTCCGAGAGAGATTACAGCGTCGTCCGCCTGCGGCGGACCTCTCGTAAAGACTAAAAAGTGGGTTAATCTGACAGGCCTGTTTCGGTGGCTGCGACAGTCCAGGCGACCGTCCCGGCAACAACGGGATAGGTGTGTTTGAAGGCGCTATTGTTTCTTTTTCTTCTTTTTACCTTTAATGACAAAATCAACTTCGGATGATTCTTCGGCTGTTATTGTCAATTCCTTTTCCATCACGGGCAGTCCCTCATGCCAGGCGCGGAGCGTGTATGTCCCGGCCGGAATGTCCCCAATACTGAACGACCCGTTTTCATCTGTCACTGCATAGTATGGCTGGTCTTTGAGCAGAGCTATATTGGCGCTCATCCAGGCATGCACATCACATTTCACCTTCACAATACCTGCCACGGCTATATGCTGATTGATTTCCTTTTGGAGCGCCAGATGCGGGACATTAAATAGCGTTGTGTCTTCGTGGTAGGTGTGCACGTTATGAAAAATCCCGTCCTCGTTGAGCAGTTTGATATTGATTCCATCGGCCCCGATTTCGGCCACCTGAAAATGCGGCAGATAGGTGCATCCGTTTTGTACCAGCGTGACTGATTTGGCCGGCGATGGCGCCTTGCCGGAGGTGACGCCTTCGACTGTCACCAGAACGTTCTTGAGCCCCTTGTTATCTTTGGATACCAGAAATCTCTCTGAGAGCTTGATTGTCCCGCAGGTTTCGTTGTCTTTGCTGACGCGAATTTTTTTCTGTGGCGGATATTTTGTGTCAAAACGGACCACGCCGAATACCGAACCGCCATCAGTGACTTCAATGATTTTGTATGCGGGCGCTTTGCCCTGGCCCTCAGACTCGGGCGCAGACAAAGCCAAGATCATCAGCGCCGTCAGTGTGGCCCCGGTGATAATCCTTATTCTCGTTTTTTTCACAATCCTCATAGTTTTCTTGTTAATTGCTTTCATAGTAGCCTCATTTGGAAATGTTTCCAGGGTAAATACTTTTTAATTGCCTCCGCCATCGGTTGTCCGCAGGATCGTGCCACCTGTCCCAACCACCGTGCCGGTATTTGCGTCAATAAAGCTGACGGCGGAAAGACCCCGTATAGTGCCGCTTGTCTGGCTCGTCCAGGTAGCTCCACCATCAGTTGTCCGCAGAATCGTGCCGTTACTCCCGACCACCGCACCGTTCGTCGCATTGGTAAAGCTGACACCGGAGAGAAAAACAGTCGTACCGCTACTCTGGCTTGTCCAGGTAGCGCCACCATCGGCTGTATGCAGGATCGCGCCGAATTCCCCGACCGCTGTTCCCGTAGCCGAATCGGTAAAGCTGACGCTAGAAAGAATACTTGTCATGCCGCTTGGCTGGATCACCCAGGTAGCGCCACCATCGGTCGTTCGCAGAATCGTGCCGTTTCTCCCGACCGCAGTGCCGTTATTGGCATCGCTAAAGCTGGCGCCGAAGAGATCCTCCAGTGTCCTACCGCTCCTCTGGGTCCTCCAGATAGCGCCACCATCGGTTGTATGCAGGATTATGCCGTTTTCCCCGACAGCCGTGCCCGTAATCGCATCGGTGAAATTGACGCCGTAAAGAACATTTGTCGTACCGCTTGTCTGACTCGTCCAAGTAGCGCCACCATCCGTTGTCCGCAGGATTGTGCCATCGATGCCGACCGCCGTGCCGGTATTCGCATTGCCAAAGCTCACGCCGAGAAGAAACTTTGTCGTGCCGCTTATCTGGCTGACCCAGGTAGCGCCATCATCGGTTGTTCGCAGGATTGTGCCAGCGGCTCCGACCGCCGTGCCGGTATTCGCATCGCTAAAGCTGAGGCCTAGAAGACCCTCTGTCGTGCCGCTTGTCTGGCTTGTCCAAGTAGTTCCACCATCAGTTGTCCGCAGGATCGTACCAGCTCTCCCGACCGCCGTACCAGTGTTGGCATCACTGAAACTGACGCCGCGAAGCAACTGGGTTGTGCCGCTTGTCTGGCTGACCCAGTTAGCGCCACCATCGGTTGTTCGCACGATCGTGCCAGCGGCTCCGACCGCCGTGCCGGTGTTCGCATCGCTAAAGCTGACGCCGAGAAGAACCTTTGTCATACCGCTTGTTTGGATCATCCAGGAAACACCACCATCGGTCGTGCGCAGGATCGTGCCAGCTTCCCCGACAGCCGTGCCAATGCTTGCATCAATAAAGCTGACGCTGACAAGAGAATTCCCTTGTGGCAGTGGATTCTGCCAGAACCAACCGGATGGCTGAGTCTTACCATTTCCGGGACCTGTCGGTTTGTCGCCGTCACAGGCGGATAACGCCAATAGAAGTGTGGCTCCAATCAAGAAACTCATGATCAGATGTGTGAGAAAGGTAGGTCGAAACCCATGTGGGTTCGACAATCTCTGATAGTTCGCTGAAAAACGGTAGATCTGAACCATGGTGAAAAATATATAAAAGATGTCGAAACCGCAAGGGTCTCGACCTACTTTGCTGTCGCACGTGATATGGACTTTTCATCTCTTTCATGCTATGCTTCAGGTTGAAAGTTCTATTATGCTCACTACGAGGAGACGACATATGAAACGACTTCAGTTATCACGACAGGTATTGACTCTGGCGATTGTGATCGCCGCGACCGCTTCACAATCTGCGCAGGGAGGGACCATTAAGGAAATAGGGGTAGATGGTTCGTTCACCATGACCACGTTTAATAATCCGGGGTTCTTTGCACCTGCCGATATCACAGATATTCGATTTCCCACACGGGTCCGAATCGGGTGGTTCTCGACAGAGACCCTTTCAATTGAAATATCGGCAGCGTATGTGTCGACAAACCAGGGCGCTAACACATTAACGGTTTTCGGCGCAACAATAGGAATCGCGATACATTTTACTCCGGTTACAAAAGGGGGCGCCATGTATTTTCAGCCAATCATGGGAATTGATCGTGTCTCTTTGAGCATCGGCTCAAGGAGCGACTCTGACACGCAGTTGGGGATCGGCGCGGCGCTGGGATTGAAGTCATTCAAATTGCATGGTGTCGGCATGCGGGGAGATTTTTTCCTTATTCGCCGGCTGGAAACCCAAAAGTCGCTAGCGACAACGACAGCTGGATTGCAACTCGGTTTTTCATTCTTTGATGATTAAATAGTAAAAAGGCGGGGCAAGCCCCGCCCCTACAGGTTTGTTAAAGAAAAGCCTCGTATGTCGAAACCCTTGCGGTTTCGACCTACTTTACACTCGATTTGTTGTTTGAGCAGTTCTGCCATTTTTTCTCCACTCAGACTGGTTTTTTCAACAGCATAATCTGTCCGGCGTGATATAGATCGTGCTGAATGACTCCGTGAATAACTTGATAGGCCGTGAATCTGTTTTTGACTCCCATCACTTCACGATCCAGATCAGTTTCAGCGAGTCCCTGCACGATTTTCGAGAAATGTTCATGCGTGGAATGCAGTTTAGCTTTGGCGGACTCCCAGGCGTCTTTGGAATAGTCATCAATATCCGACCAGTCACGCTCAATCTCATCGGTCAGATCAATTTTTTCGTTCTTCAACACCCGCCCGACAATGGTTTTCCAGAAAACGATATGGTCGACGAGTTCACGGATTGAATGCGCACTTTTTAGGCTGGCGGCAGAAGATAATTCGGCGCTGACGCCCTCGAGAGCCTCGGTCACGCACGGCCCATGCCATGACGGGCCGAAAAAACTGCGTTTGAGCTGGTCCTGTATTCGTTCGATTTCAGTCATGTTCTTCCTTGTTTTTTCTACAATTGAATTATCGGTGACATGAATTTGCCTTGCCTGCTGGAACATAGGCGCGTTTCAGCAGGTAGTCTATCACATCTTGCGGAAAATGTCTGCTAGGGGGGCAAGCGTCACATGGATTTTAGGGACACTTCTTAATATATTGGCTTCAAATGCCAGCGTTTATGCCATTCTTGGAAAATTAAGATGATTTTTGCAGCCTATTTGTGATTAATTGCACCGGCAGGGTTTTTTAGCCATTGCTTTATCTGAGACATGCGGCGCTTTTGAGAGAGGGCAATTAGAACTTGGAGAAAAAATGTTTCCTTAAAAGCCGCCTGACCAATTTGAAACGCTAAATATTATCTGATAATCATTAACTGAGTAAAGGAGTGAGCGATGGAAAACATTTTAGAGATACTTATTGAATGGGGCGCGCTTTATGGCATCAGGATCATCGGCGCTGTTGTTATTCTTGTGGTGGGGCGGCTGATGAGAGCTTTCTTCGGCAGGCTCGTGGAACGTGTAATGGAGAAAAGCGGGGCCGACCCGATTCTGACAGGGTTCGTCAGAAATTTGACAAGAATATCTATTCTGGTTTTCACAGTCATAGCGTCTTTGGGGACTCTTGGTGTAGAAACGACGTCAATGATCGCAGTGATCGGCGCCGCCGGGCTGGCAGTAGGATTTGCTCTTCAGAGTTCACTGTCAAACATAGCGTCAGGAATCATGCTGGTAGTTTTTAAACCGTTCAAGGTGGGAAACTACATCAAGGCAGGCGGAACCAGCGGGGTGGTCGAACAAATACGCATTTTCAGCACCATTCTCAGAACATTTGACAACTGTAAGGTGGTTGTTCCGAACAGCCGGATCACCTCTGACAACATAATCAACTACTCTGCCAAAGAGACACGGCGAATAGACCTTGAGTTTGGCGTCAGCTACAAAGATGATCTGAAACTGACCAGAAGGGTCCTGGAGCGGATTATAAAGGAGGAAGCTAGGATTCTCAAAGAACCTGCCCCCTCAATCGGTATCCTGGAGCTTGGCGAGAGCGCCGTGAAATTCTTCGTTCGTCCCTGGGTCAAGGCCTCAGATTACGGCGCTGTCAAGTGCGACCTGCTCGAGAAGGTCAAATTGACATTCGACGATGAGGGCATATCGATTCCCTTTCCTCAAAGAGACATTCACTTGTACCAGGCAACCGAGGCCTAAGGTCTGCCATCGGTTTTTTCGCTGGTTTAGCACCCAAGCGCTTGGCACACTTGCGGTTAGCTGTATTCATTTCTGGCCATCCCGCTTGACACGAGCGCCCGTATATGGTTGATTGAGTGCACCGGGAAGGATAGAGTTCGGAGATTCGGACGTCCCTCTATTCCTGAACCATCCGCGCTTGACCGACTCTTCACAAATCGTAATCCGGACAGACTGTTATCCGAGAGATGAGATCGGTGGTCTCTCGTTCAATAGGCTGTAAGGCTAACCACTATGAAAACGTCGATTTCAATTCTGGACCATCTGGAGTCAATCTTCCGGAATATTCAGCGGGCTGTGGCCTCCGGCGAAGCTGGTTCCACGGTTGAAGGAGGGCGTAACGCCAAGGGGGATTCTGTCAAATGGTTCGACCTCGCGGCAGATGAGGCGGCCAGGGATTATCTCAAGGACCATTTCCCATGTCCTGTCGCGCTGTTGTCGGAAGAGGGTCCACCTTGTGATTTTGGCCAAGGGGAGCCTGAGTTTACCGTGGTGTTGGACCCGGTAGACGGCTCAGACAACTTCGCGCGCGGAATGGAGCCTGTCGGGATGGCTGTGGCGCTGATTCCATACTCATGTCCGATCTCGGTTGAGTCAGTTCAATATGCACTGGTAGGCAACCTGATCACCGGAAAGATATGCGTCGCGGAGCGGGAGAACGGCGCCTTTTGTAATGATAAACAAGTCAGCGTTAGAACATGCGACAATTTGGAGAGCGCCATGATCAGCTGCGAGATGAACCATTTTGCAGTGAGAGCTCCTCTGGCCGACGTACTCGCGCGGGCCGCCGGGGTGCGCGCCATGGGATGCGCCACTCGGGGTATAACATTGGTCGCTGACGGTTCGCTTGACGCACATTTGGATCTGCGCGAGCGTCTTACGCCTGAGAACTTTCTAGCGCCCTCTCTCATTCTTACTGAAGCGGGAGGAACCATATCCGACGCTGAAGGAAAACCCGTCCCCGAAATCACGAATCTGACGCAGCGTTCTTCGATCATTGCCAGCGGATCGCCCGAACTGCACGAAGTTCTCGTTCAACAATTGAAAGGTGATACCGTATGCGTATAGCCGTTGAAGCGGCAGTCCCGGCCTTTACGGCGACAGCGCCGCCTGCTGTGATACTGGCCGCCGGTGAAGGGAGCCGCATGAACGGAGTGAACGGAGGAAGTCCAAAGCCTTTCACTCCGATTCTAGGCCTGTCTCTTTTAGAAAGAGCGATCCTATCATGTAAAGAGGTTGGTGTCACGGAGTTTTACGTGGTGATCGGGTATCAGGCGGACAAGATGGTCCCATACCTGCGGACACTCGAGCAGCGGTTATCTGTTTTAATCCAACCGATAGAAAACCCGAATTGGAGAGAGGGAAATGGCTCCTCCGCGCTTTTAGCGGCCCAGTACATAGATCGTTCCTTCTTTCTCTTGATGTGTGATCACATTTTCGATCCTGAGATTCTACAACTGCTGCTCAGGGAAGGGGAAAATACAACGGACTGCCTGCTCGCTGTTGATCGTCACACCGAGCGTGTGTATGATCTGGGTGACGCCACCAAAGTTAAATTGGATCGAGATGTCATTTCCGGTATCGGCAAAGAAAAGGTGTCATTCGACGCCGTAGATACCGGACTTTTCCTCTGCCAACCTTCGCTGTTTCATGCCCTGGAGAGCGCCAGGGACAGGGGCCAACACTCGCTTTCGGACGCATTCGGTGAATTGATCAGGAACCGTGAGTTCCGGGCCGTCACAATTGGCAAACGATTTTGGTTCGACGTTGACACGCCGAAGAGTCTGCGTTATGCGAAGAAAGCTTTGCTGCGAAGCCTGTCAAAACCCGATGAAGACGGTTTCATTTCACGTTATCTAAACCGTCCTGTGTCGCGCCGGATTTCTGCGATACTTGCCAACGCCCCAATTAGCCCAACCGGAATCTCTCTAGTGAGCTTTGCGGTCGGCGCCATCGGGGCGGCCATGTTTTGCGCGGGTGAATATATGTGGACGATTCTGGCCGGTCTGGTGATACAGCTCGATGAGCTGGCCCGCAAGGGAAGGCCCGTTCAGCAAGATGTCGTCCGGATAGGCCACCACGAAAGGGGCGTCCCCCACGAACGGCTCCACCCGTAACAGGGCGTCGCCCGTGCCCGCCATCTGCTGCTGGCGCAGGAAAAATATGTTCGCGGCGGCCGGCTGGATGGAGGCCAGTTTCGCAGCGGCGCCTTCCTCCCTGAAGGTCGTCTCCAGCTCCACCTCGCGGTCGAAATAATCCTCCAGTGGTTTCTTGCGCCTTGAGGTGACGATGAGGATGTCCTCGATGCCCGAGTCGACTATTTCCCTGACGATCAGGTCGATGGCCGGGGTATCGATCAGCGGGAACATTTCCTTGGGGATGGTCTTGGTCGCCGGGAGAAAACGGGTGCCGTAGCCCGCGGCAAGGATCACGCCCTTCATGTGCCTATTTCCCCCGTACTGCGGCAGGGCACCCACCGGCGCGCCCCGCGGGTCAGAATAGTATCAGGTAGGCGGCGAGCAGATAGACCGATATGCCCACCACGTCGTTCATGGTCGTCAGGAACGGGCCCGTGGCCAGCGCCGGATCGAGGTCGAGCCGACTCAGCACGAAGGGTATCACCAGACCTGCCGTGGAGGCGATGGTGATCGTCACCAGCGTGGTCAATCCCACGACGACGCCCAGGCTGAAGTGCCCCGTCAGCAGTAAACTGCCCAGAATCAGGATCG
>JADFNA010000445.1 GCA_022563625.1 Candidatus Zixiibacteriota bacterium | reverse complement strand
ACGCTGCTGTTATTCTCGGCAATTCGCGCTTACATTGCTTCAAAATTGCAGCGCCCGTTTACATCCGCCGGTATTACCCGGATCAAGCATCAGGAGTATTTTCTCAGAAATCCTCGGCCGGCAGTTTTTCTCTCTGCGGACATCAGATTCCACCCCCAACGGGCAAATGTCAGGGGCAATCATAAGGGATTTTAGCCCTTGAGGCAAGTTTTCAGAGATAAGATTTCAGAGTGCGCTTTTAAGAGCAATCTGTTCAGAGGCCTGGATTTTCTCTAAATTGTTTTGCGTCAACACGCCCGGTGGAATATGATGTTACTCTGATGTATGTAATCGAAATACTGTGCGGATTGGCTCTTCTGGTTCTCGGCGGCCACTGGTTGATAAACTCCACCGGCCGGCTGGCGATTGCGCTGCGTGTACCGACGCTGGTAATCTCGCTGGTTCTGATCGCCTATGGCACATCCAGCCCGGAAATTGCCGTTTCCCTGTCGGCCGCGCTGCGCGGGGCCAATGAAATCGTGATTGGCAACGTGGTCGGCAGCAACATTATCAATATAGCGTTGATTCTGGGTTTGGGCGCGATTATCACGCCGCTAAAAGCCCATATTCAACTTCTCAAACGCGAGGCGCCGCTGATGCTTCTGGTGACGCTTCTGATGGTTGTTGCGCTGTTTGACCGGGAACTCTCGCGAATCGAGGGAATCATAGCTCTGGCTGCCGGATTAGGCTATACCGTCTTTCTTATTGTTTCAGCCCTCAAAGAACGAAAAACCAAATACGCGGACCCCGAACAGGTTGTCGGACGCTCAACCGGCAGGTGGCGTAAACATGCTTTACTGGCCGCTGTTTCACTGGCGGCCATGATTTACGGCGCGGACATGTTCGTCAAAGGGGCGATTGTCCTCAGCGAAAGGATCGGAGCTTCGCCGCTGGTCATTGGCCTTACTGTGGTAGCTATCGGCACATCATTGCCGGAACTGGTGACAACTGTCTTCGCCGCAGTCAAGAAACAGGAGGATATAGCTATCAGCAATGTAATCGGATCTAACATTTTCAATGTGCTGATAGTTTTGGGCCTTACGGCGGTCATAGCTCCGGTGAAACTGGGCGACGGCGCTGATTCTCTGTGGATTGATCTGGGCGTGATGGTCATCGTGACAATCGCCTTTGTGGCCCTGATAAGATTCGGCCAGAATAGAATCACACGAGTCAGTGGTATTGTTTTCGTGTCGGGATATATCATATATATGTGTTATCTGCTGCTGTAATCATGAAGCGCTCGAGGCTAGCCGCCGCCACAACTCTCCCTGTGCTTCGCAGCCTGCCAGCGCCTCCTAGCGCCTGACTACAGAATGTCTGATTACAGTGTATCTGATTACAGTGTGTCTGATTTACAGGGAGCCGACGCTGATTGGGTCCAAAAAGAGCGAATCAGGCAGGCCGGAGTTTATGATCGGGTTTTCGTATGTACCTTCGCGTTCAAAGCGAATACTAAAAAAGAGCGCTGCTTTGCCGCTGCCCGTGACATGAAAATAATTTGGCAGCCAGATGTATTCATTCACCCTGTTGTAAGTCAGGGTCATGTGAACTTCTTTGAGATTGAATACCAGCCCGCCGCCGAGTTTTGCCGGGCGGAAGTCAACTCTGGTGATGCGGCAGGACAATGTGTCAAGATAGTACACTCCTTCAATGCGTGTTTTCTCATGCTTGTCTTTGCGGTGGGGATTGACGCTGACTTCAATTATGTGGCAGATATATCCCTCCACCAGCGTGTCAGTCAACCCGCCATAGGCATACCGATATGCATGTCGATGTATATCGGCAAACGCGTCACTGAGAGGTGAGAAAATGTTGTTTGAACCGCCTTTCCTTTTTTTCTTGAGGCGATTTTTCACTTCTTTTCTTAGCTCTTCGTCTTTTTGGATCTTGCCGTTCTTGAAATATCTCAAATAATTTTCGTGAATGTCCATTTTGCGGACCGTGTCAGAGTCACGGCGCAAATGAGTCAGATGATCGAAGCGCTTTTCTTCTTTGATCTCGCCGTCGCCTTTCAGGCGGCGTTCATACAGTGAGCCTGAAAATGTAACGTCATGCAGCTTTTGCCGTTGGACTTTTTCGCCGGCTTGGAGTCTGCTGATTATTGATTCTATTGCAAGAGAATCCTTTAATGGCTGGCCTGCCAGGATCGGGCAGGCAAAGAGGAGAAAGAGGAGGAAAACACATGCAAAAAAATAACAGAACGCCGTTAGCGACACCGGCGCCTGGCGCACAGGTCGAAATGTGAGATTCAGGTTAAAGCCCCTGTGACCCATGGAGAAACTCATCTCTGCATTGGATGGGAACGCCTATTGATTTGCCCCCGCCACTCGAATGAACAGGGCGCTGTCGCCCCGGCGTATGTTATCAGCAAATCCTATGCCGCTGATAATG
>JADFNA010000039.1 GCA_022563625.1 Candidatus Zixiibacteriota bacterium | reverse complement strand
GCTTTCGCTGGGAAGCCCCCAGGCGAGCAAGATGATGTCCCGCGTTTGAGTATCAATCTGGCGCATGCCCATCAGGCCGTCGGGCGCATGCTCGACTGAAAATCCCTCTTCGCGCAGCCCCCGGACGATGAAATCGGCGATTTCCCACTCGTCCTCGACCACCAGCACGCGTTTTCCTAAGATATCCGCCATGTTTCTATGATGACCGGTAAGTGGGATTTTTGCAAATGGCGCTGGGGAAGTTTTCTGTGATTCCCATTATTACCGGCGATCAGGAAATTAAATCAGCCAGGGCGCTGGGAGATTGTTTGTATTCAACTCTTAAACGAAAAACAGCGCTCATCGTTGTCTCCACCGACCTGTCACACTATCACGATAGCAGTGAAGCCGCTGTCCTTGACAATCTAACCAAAGAGATCACGCTTGATCTGGATGCAGAGAAGATGATAAACATGTTCCAGGCCAGGCGAGTTGAAGCATGTGGCATGATCGGACTTATCGCGGCGCTGTTTTTTGCCCAGCGTATTGGCGTCGATGAACTGGAGCAAGTGGGCTATCAGCAATCAACGGTCGGCGACGAAGAGGTTATCGGACATGCGGGAATTGTTGTCACAGGATCAGCCAGGCCCGCGGGTTATAGGCCGCCGCCCGAAGAAAGTGACCGGAGTGATTCGCGAACTGAGTTCACCGAGTCGGAAATTGCTTTACTCCATGAAACTATCATCCAGGCGGTGGCGGCAAAACTTGATTTCCGGGCCAGCGGCGTTGAAAAAGAATTTCAAGTTTCGCCGCCAGAATCTCGCCGTCTGAAAGAGCGTTGCGGCGTGTTTGTCTCTGTTTACAACAAAAAAGAACTCGTCGGCCGGGCCGGATTCTTGCATTCCAACCAGCCGTTTCTGGAGGCTGTTTGTGATGTGGCCTGCGCGGCGTTTGTCGATTCCGAAAAAATTCCAAATTCCGTCGAGGCCGCAGACCTGAAAGAGTTTCAGTTTAAGATTCATAAACTTTCGCCGCTCCAGCGAATCAAAGACATACACGCAATTGATATTGGATCGAGAGGAATACTGGTCAAACTTGAAATGAACTCGGCCTATCTGTTCCCCGATGAGTCTGTTTCTGATGATGATTCAAGCGGCGATAGCGGCGATAGCGGCGATAGTGGCGCTACTGCAATCACCGATGCGCTGGAGCGCACGTGCATGAAAGCCCATCTGCCGAAAAACGCGTACAAGGACAAACTGGCGGAAATCTACCAGTTTGACATTGAAACAGTGTAAACGGATAATTTGCAGCGCGACAATGGCCGAAGAGAATGTTCAGACAAATACGACGCGGGTCCTGGTAACTGGCGCCAATGGTTTTATCGGATCGCATTTATGCCGCAGCCTGCTGGCCCATGGATTTAAGGTGATTGCCGGTGTCAGGAATGGCGCCAATCTGGAAAATCTGAAAGATGTCGATGTTTCATACGTCTATGGTGATATCACAAAATCTGAAACGTTAGCCAAATTGATTTCAAGCGCCGACGTCGTGTTGCATAATGCAGGCCTGGTGAAGTCCAAAAGCCTGGCCCGTATGATTGAAGTCAACACCAGTGGAACTGAAGCGCTGTTTGACGCTTGCGTGAAGTCCGAACATGTTAAACGCTTCGTGTTTATTTCGTCATTGTCCGCCTGCGGCCCATCCAGCGGTAAACCGCGAGTCGAGGATGACGAACCGGCGCCTCTGACAGATTACGGCCGGTCAAAATTGAATGCCGAAAGAGCGCTTCTAAAGCGCGCCGCAGAATTGAATCTGCAAATAGTGCGCCCGCCGGCGGTCTATGGTCCAGGAGACCGTGAAATCCTTGCATTTTTTCAAACAGTGCGGCGGGGCATCCGGCCGGCAATCGGAAACACCGGCCGTCGCCTTAACATGGTTTATGTTGATGATCTGGCCGAAGGTGTTGCGCGCCTGCTTGAGCATGATCTGCAGAGCGGTAATATTTATTTTCTGTCAGAGTCACAGTCATACACATTCGCCGAAATGATGGACCACATTGGCGTCGCTGTTGAACGGCGCGGGATTTCTCTGCCGGTCCCGGGCTGGGCGCTAAAGTCACTCGGCGCCGTTTCCGAAACCGCGTTCAAACTGGTTGGCGCGGCGCCTATGTTGACACTCGGGAAAGCGCGCGAGTTGCTCAGTTCCTGGGAGGTCAGCGTGGCGCGGGCGCGGGCGGATTTCAATTTCGCTCCGGCAACGAGTTTCCCGGAAGGCGCCCGCATTACCGCCGCCTGGTATCGTGAACACGGCTGGCTGAAATAGACGCGGCGCAGATATGTATATTCCTCCCAAACTGATGCTCTCTTGCCTGGCTTCCGGGGCGCTGTATCTCTTGCTGATAGAGTTGGCGCTGGGGAAACTGGAAAAATATCTTGCTCGGGTTGGACTCTGGGAAAATTATCCGACAGAACTGATTCGAGCGATCGGTCCGGGAGCGCGTGGTTGGAATCTGCTAACACAATTTGTTTTGTTCACGCTGGTACCGACACTCACCTATGCCTGGTTCTATTTGCTCTTGCCATTCGAGGGCGTCCGCTCCGGTGTGGCTGTTGGACTGTGGGCGGTGGCGCTCGGCGCCGCGCCGCTGGCGATATTGCTTGGTACTCGTTTGCGCTTGCCGTATCCGGCGCTGGCGTTCATTGTTCTCGGGCAGCTTATCAAGTTGTGTGGCTCACTGGCGATTATTGGATTTCTCTTTTCATTGTAAGCGCCTTCTCTGGTAATGAAAACTGACAGCGTTTCCCCTATCACGTCATGGGAATCAATGCAGGATGAGTTTTCTCTGGACCCTGCGGTGACCTATCTCAATGCAGCCGCAGTCGGGCCTCTGCCCAACTGTTCACGCGATGCGCTCGGCGAGTTCTACCGTCTCATCTCGGAAACACCCTGGAAGACAGACGAGGTTGTCGATTCGGCCGGTGAGTCATGCCGGCAGCTCGGCGCTACACTGATTGGCGCAGACCCTGCTGATGTTACCTACGCGTATTCCACCAGCTATGGTCTGTCGCTGGCGGTCAACGGTTTGCCGCTCGATGCGGGTGATGAAGTGATACTGTTTGAAAAAGACTTTCCGGCCAACCCGTATGTTTGGCGCACACTGGCTGTGCGTGGTGTTAAATTAAGATTCGCCGAATCAGATGCGGGTTTGTTCTCGCTCAAGAATGTTGAGCGTTTGATCAACACAAAGACAAAAGTTATCGCTGTCTCGTTTGTGCAGTTCTATAACGGATATAAACTGCCGGTCAAAGAGCTGGCAGATCTGGCGCATGCGTTTGATGGGTATCTTGTTGTTGATGCAATACAGGGATTGGGTGTGGAGCCGGTTGATTTTCGGGGGTGGAAGATTGATGTATTAAGCGCGGGCGCCCAAAAATGGCTGTTGGGACCGGGAGGCATCGGACTGGTGGCGGTGTCATCACGCGCCCGGGATGCCATGCGCCCGGTGGCGCAGTCGTGGCGGTCGGTCGCGTGGGATAATTATGTTGACATGCTGAGCTATGATAAACCGCTTCTGAAAGATGCGCGCCGTTTCAGTATGGGGACCTCCCCGGGGGGACATTTGGTGGCGTTGTCACATTCGCTGAGATTATTAACAGACCTCGGGACAAAAAACATTCAGACGTACCTTCACGGATTACTGGATCCGCTAATTGATTTCATACAGGGCGGATCTGCGTATCGCGTTCTGAGCTCTCTGGAGTCCGACCGGCGCTCATCAATACTGCTGTTTACATCTGATGATTACGAGAAAGTGTTTGCGCGATTCGAATCCGCTTCGGTGATTTGTTCAAAACGTGAGGGCGGAATTCGCATTTCGCCACACGTGTATAACAAACCGGCGGATATCTCCCGCGTGTTAGAACTATTATAATGACGGACGAATGATTTACTTCCCTGAAGAAAGTAACAACTTTATTCTCTTAGCGATTAAGTTAGCCGCCAGCGCGTGCCCCGCAGCGTTGAAATGAATTGGATCAAACTCTGCATCATCAAAGAGATCTGTGCGGGCGTCAAACTCTGCCGCAAGATCGACAATCTCAATACTTTCATCAAAGGCCAGCCGCCGGGTAGTCAGGTTGTAGTTCGCATGGTTGGTGTGCATCGGCGAATAACGGTGGGGAGGATAATACGTTTCCAGACCTGGTATCGGCGAAGTCATCAAGATAGGAACACTGCCAATCTCACGGGCTTTGCGTACAATGGCCAGGAGATTATCACGAAATTCCGATAGCGAGACACGCGGTTTCATGCCCTCTTTCACCAGCATGTCAGACAGATCTGACTCACTGGCCGATAGAATAGCGCTGCGCACCATGCGGTACAAGCGCAGGCGATTGACCGTGTTATGAAGCGCCACTATCAGCCCTGGCGGAAGCTGTTGCTCGGCGTCACTGATATTTCCTGCGGCTGCCCACTGGTCATTCCAGCCAAACATGATTAGCGTAAACGACGGTTTCAACGCGGCAATGTCACGCGCAAAAAAATGCCGGCCCTGATAGGATGTATATCCGGGGATGCCGCCATTAATTCCCACAAATTCAGCGGCTCCGTTGCTGGTTCTGCCGTCATTAAGCTGTTTCACAAGTCCGGAAAGAAATGTCTGCTGTTCGCTAATTTGCCAGCCGAATGAACATGAATTACCGACAACGGCAATGCGTGTAGCTTCGGACTCGCCAGAAATCTCGGCGCCTCGCATGCCGCGTGAATTTATCCGGTACTCACCTTTGGCGAAAAACTCAGAGGCGACAGTCTGCGGCCCGCGCAATGTCCAGAACAAATCCACATCCCGCCGGAAAACTTCCGGGTAGTCATAATTGCGATTCAGCAGAAAAAAACGATTTTGAAAAGCCGGAGAAATTCCCAGCATAATTAGAGTGATTTCGACCAGGCCCAGAAAAACGACCAGGGAAATAAGGCTGAAGCTGAGTTTCTTGAATAGTGAAAGCATGAGAGTTGGTTTTTTGCGTAATGCGCTATATGGTTTCCGCCGAAGGCAAGATAAGTTTGGATGTGTGATAATTCCAGAGTCAAATTGACATAACAAGAAATTTCACTAGGTTGTCACCTGAGCGGCAGGACTCAAAGATCCAGAAAAATGATGCAGCGTTACAGTAAGATTCACCCAGAAACAATCAAAAGGTTACAGTCCGAGCGGATTTTGATTACCGGGGCCTCGGGCCTGCTCGGCCGACAACTGGTTTTTGAGCTGGTCCGGGTTGGACTCCGACCCGTGTGCTTGGTCCGTGAGAGTTCTGACATCACGTATCTAAGCTCCCTTGATCTGGAAATTCGTTTCGCAGACTTGCGGGATTCTGGCGCTGTGGCCGACGCGTTCAAGGGAATCGACCGTGTTGTCCATACTGCGGCGCTGGTGGATTTTCGCGGTGATAAGCTGACCATGTTTACGGGCATCAACTGCTTCGGAGCGCTGTCGTGCTACCGGGCATCTTGCGCGGCGGGCGTGAAACGATTCGCACATATATCCTCGGTTGTTGGAATTGGCGCTCGTTCTCGCCTGGCCAAAGGCGCCGCAAGCGCCCCTCTCACAGAATCCGCCGAGTTCAATCTTCGGGATGTGCGTGTTCCATACATCCTCTCCAAACGCAGCGCCGAGGAGTTACTGGCAGCGGAAACGCACTCCGGTCCTGAATTAGTGACACTCAATCCCTCAATTGTTGTAGCCCCGTCGCGCCATTCATCTGATCGACGCAGAATTGACCGGTTCTTTGACCGACCATTCATCCCAACAATTCCCATTCGGCTGAACATTGTCGATGTGCGGGACATTGCGCCCGCTATTGTCAATGCGCTGGTCAGCGGCGTTGCGGGCAAACGGTATCTGTTGACCGGAGAAAATCTGGCGTTGACGGAGATACTTAACATTTTTCAAGAGCTAACGGGTAAAGCTCCCCGGCATGTTCGTATACCGCATTCACTGCTAAACCTCGCTGCAAAATATTTCAACGCTAAACACAAACGGAACAGCGGCGGTAAATTGCGCCTGTATCCTGATTTGCTGAAAATGCTGGATTATGACTGGGTGTATGACAATTCGCTGGCGAAATCAGAATTGGGTTTCCTCAGCCGTCCCGCCAGAGAGACATTGGGTGATCTGTACCATGAAACTTTTCGTGGAACATTTCTGGATACGCAATAGCTGGATGTTTCGAGCACCATTGCAGCGCCTAATCTCGATACTGGTCGAAGACATCGGCGCCGGCCATGACTACAATCAGCGGTGTCAGCCGGTGGAGAATTTTGATCGTATCTCCCTGGGCAGCCAGTACATCCCTCAAGTTCCGATACACATGGGGTGATTCATCCAGACCGCCTCCTCTGAGCGTCACCCCCGCACGCTTTATACGCTGCGACATCATCTCAGGAGAGATCGCCCCCGCTTTGATTACTTTGCCGGTTTTTCGATTGATCTTACCGCGCGCCTTGGTGCGGCTCATAATCCGCCCGGCGCCATGCACTGTTGAATATAGTGCGTCCGCTTGAAGCGCCGAGTCACCGGCTCCCTTGATGATGACGGACCCATCCGCCATTGATCCCCCGACAAATCCCCGCTGTCCCGGAAACGCAGGTGTGGCTCCTTTGCGTACGACTATGACATCGCGCATCTGGCCTGCTATTTCATGTCTCTCACGCCATGCGAAATTGTGATGATTATGGATCATGTCTTTTTCGTGTGCGCCAAGTATCCCAACGACTTTTCGCGCCACCCACTCGCGGCCGGCATAGGCATATGCTCCGGCCAGTGTCATAAGCTCCCAGTACGCCGAACCGATGCTGCCGTTAATATCCAGCAGCGTCTCTATCTCCGGCGGGTTTCGGCCATCCCATGCCCGGTTCTGCGAGATATTAAGAAATCCCGAGGCGATAGCGTGGCCGAATCCGCGGCTGCCAAAATGTACGCCGACCCAGATACGGTTTTGTTCATCGTGGAAAACATCAACATAGTGATTGCCGGAACCAACAGTTCCCAGTTGATTGCGCGCTTTCTGTTTCAGGCTTACCCGATTTTTCGGGACCAACTCCCAGGCGTCGGAGTCGAACAGCTCATGATCAAGGGGCGCATCGTCGGCCTTGTTCGTGCGTCCCAGGCCGAATGAAATGGTCGACTGGATTTCATCAGCCAAACGATCTGTGTCTTTTCTGACATCATCAAGGCTGGCATCGGTGAGTATGGCGCAGTTACCGCAGGCAATATCAAAACCGACACCGACAGGCGAGAGTGTATTGTCATAGGCGGCCACCCCGCCGATAGGCATGAAATACCCCACATGCCCGTCGGCCATCAGCGAAGTTTTCAAAGCCCCGCGAGACACATGTTCCAGTTGGATCAGCGTCTGCTCGTCATGTTGTCCGAAAATATGGCCCATTAAATTGCCTTCGTTATGGCCCGCCCTGCAAGAATTGTGCGGCTGACAGCGCGCATCAAATATACATTTGATAGCCGCTCAGCGATAGCGCTAGAGATGAACGGACCTCGATGATTTCTTGACATTGGGTCGCCCCGAGGGCATACTTGGCCCCGGATCAGCCCGGCGCTCTGGTCCGCAGGAATCACTCCTGGGAGGTAATCTCTGTGTCATAACTTGCCAGATCGACACTGACCCCATCGTCCAGCGGTTAGGACACGGCCCTTTCAAGGCTGAAACACGGGTTCAATTCCCGTTGGGGTCGCTCTTCTCCATCTATAAGTGTTACAATCACTTCCAGTCCTAAGCTTTGTAATTCGGACTTGACAACTTTTCTATTCCCATTATGTTCTAAGTAGGAAACGGGCAAACGCACCGGAGCCGGTTTGCTCCTCAGGCTTCAACCCCACTCGCGAGAACAAACATGCATTTTCCGTCCATGAACAGACGCATCGGGACAATCACTCGCGTATCTACGCTCTACTTTGTACTATTCACGTTCATAATCAGTTCCGGCGCGACTCCGCAGTGCCCGCCGGTCTATGTCTTCACCGGTGCGGCGGCGAACGACCAGTTCGGCATTTCCGTTTCAGGGGCAGGGGATGTCAACAACGACGGATTTGCCGATCTGATTGTCGGGGCCTTACTTAACGGCGGATTCCCTCCCGGCCGGGCCTATGTCTACTCCGGGCAGACCGGGGCGCTGTTGCACACCTTCACCGGCGAGGTGGTGGGCGACTTGTTCGGCCGTCACGTTTCCGGGGCCGGGGACGTCAACAACGACGGGTTTGCTGATCTGATTGTCGGGGGTCCGGGAAACAACTCGGGCGGAAGCTACGCCAGCCGGGCCTATGTCTATTCCGGGCACACCGGGACGCTGTTGCACACTTTCACCGGCGCGGCGGCGTTTGACGGCTTGGGCATTTCCGTTTCCGGGGCCGGGGATGTCAACAACGACGGGTTTGCCGATCTGATCGTCGGAGACTATCTAAACGGCGCGGGCGGAACCAACGCCGGCCGCGCATATGTGTATTCGGGGCGACCGTGCGTATGTGGAGATATAAACGGTGACCGAACAGTAACGATGGAAGATTTTGACGCCTTTATACAATTTTATTTTTACGCCGGGCCGCCGCCGTCTGGGATCGGTGATGTTAATTGCTCTGGCCAGATAGACCTTGCAGACATAATGTATTTAATCTACTACATCAAAGGCGCTATTCCTGAACTCTGTTGCCTGAATACTCCGACGCCGCCCGGCCGTCAGCGGTTGTATTACGAGGGAGTTGATATTAAATAACTCGTCCTGTAAGTCAGAAACGTCTTTAACTGTCGCGCCGCCCGTAAACCCTTGTGAAATGAGAGTTCCAACAACGGAAGGGTGTTCCTTCACCGGGGGTGGCGGGACGCCATACCCAACTGACCCGCAATAGCTTAGAGATAACTATCCTGTCTCCCTTAGACTTGCGAGAACTCGCAACTCATCAATAATCTGGTTCCAAGTTGGAGTCATTAGGGTCGCCATACTGTACGATCACACAACTCAGCGAGATATTTGAAGGGCTTATTGTACTACAAGAGATGTTATCTATTTCTCGTTTAGTCTCTCCATCATTGCTTCAAACTTCGACAAACGATAGTTAAGTTTTTTGTTTTCTCGTACAGCGCTTTGATCGCAGTGAGCGCTACACCATCAGGGCTGAGTGTGTTGATGTGTTTGTCAATACGATCCGCTAAGCGGCAGATGGAGTTTCCCAATTCTCCTGAGCCAGTGTGGCAAGATCACTTTAAGAAACCGACTCCTAAAAAGTGTAAGCGTCGAAAAAGCCCAAGAAGTGACTCAATTATTGATTGGTTGTGTTAATTATGGGATTGCCAGCAAAAACGGATGTTCTCTCGAACATCTGTTGCGAATTCAATTTTGCGGCCATGCACTAGGGCAGGCTCAGTGTGTTCGCGCGCGCGCCGTTGATTCCCTTCGGGCCGGACTGCAACTCTCCGACCCCGCCTGCGCCCCCCAGTCCGGCGGTACCGAGTGTGTGGATCGTGCTAATCGTCGTATACCTGCAACCGCCTATCACGCCC
>JADFNA010000444.1 GCA_022563625.1 Candidatus Zixiibacteriota bacterium | reverse complement strand
TTTTTAACATACCGGATTCTTCGTCGGTCAATTTCAGTTCGACAATTTTTTCAACACCTCCGCCGCCAAGAATAATCGGTACGCCAATATAGAGATCGTCGATGCCAAATTCGCCCTCGCACAGGGCCGAGGCGGCCAGCAATTTCTTTTCGTCGGTGAGAATGGCCTGCGCCATTTCGACAGAGGCCGCCGCCGGGGCGTAATACGCCGAGCCGGTTTTGAGCAGTTTGACAATTTCGCCGCCGCCGACACGCGCGCGTTCGACTATTGCATCAATTTTGTCTTTGGCGATCAACTCGGAGATCGGTACACCGGAAACTGTGCTGTAACGCGGCAGTGGGACCATTGTGTCACCGTGCCCGCCGAGAACCAGCGCCTGCACGTCTGTCATGGCCACACCGAGTTCCATTGCGACAAAAGCGCGAAAGCGAATCGAATCCAGAATGCCGGCCTGGCCGACAACGCGATGTTTTGGAAAACCGGACTTGACGCGGAAATGATAAGTCATGATGTCAAGCGGATTGGAAACGACAACGACAAATGTATTGGGAGCGACTCTGGCGATTTCTTCGGCCACCGAGCCGACGATTTCGGCGTTTTTGTTGAGCAGGTCCTCGCGTGACATACCCGGCTTGCGCGCCAAACCGGCGGTGACAATCACCAGGTCACAGTCTTTCAGATCTGCGTAGTCATTAGTTCCCGTGACAGATGCATTATAGCCGCGCACCGGGCCGGCCTGTGTCAGATCGAGCGCTTTTCCCTGCGGGATGCCCTCGATTATATCGAGCATTACGACATCGGCAATGTTCGCCTCAGCCATATACTGCGCGCACGATGCGCCTACATTACCGGCGCCGATTATTCCTACTTTTTTGTTCATGGCGTTTTGCCTGCTATGCGTTAGTGACTCTTAATGTGGTCTGTCTTCGAAAAAGAAGTTCAGTTCAATTTCGGCGTTTTCATCTGAATCCGATCCGTGCACGGAGTTCGCTTCGAGTGATTCGGCAATGTCTTTGCGAATAGTTCCCACAGCGGCCTCGGCGGGATTTGTGGCGCCGATTAACTGGCGCCACGAGTTGACAGCGTTCTCCCGCTCAAGCCAGCCAACAACAACCGGACCGGAAGACATGAAACTGACCAGACTGTCATAGAACGGACGTTCGGCGTGGACCTTATAGAAGTCTTTTGCCTTGTCGACGCTGAGTCTTTTCATTTCCAGCCGGCGGACTTTAAATCCTGCCGCCTTGATACGCGACAAAATATACCCCATGTCCTGACGCTTGACCGCGTCAGGTTTGATTATCATCAACGTTTTGTTCGACATTCTCTATTTTCGCCTGACTGTTTTTCTCTTAGTTATTCTCTTAGTTGTCTTCTTAGTTGTTCTTCGCTTTGTGGAGCTTGTACTCGCTGCTTTCTGTTGCGTGGCGCTTTTAGTTTTCGCAGTTTTTCTGGCTGGCGCTTTCTTTGCGCGGGATTTCTTGAGCGCCTCGGCGATCAGCCCCGGCAATTCAGTTGGCGAATATGCTACACGTATTCCGGCCTTCTCAAATGCCGCAACTTTCTCCGCGGCAGTCCCGCCGCCACCGGAAATTATCGCGCCGGCGTGGCCCATGCGTTTGCCCGGAGGCGCTGTGCGCCCGGAGATAAACCCGACCACCGGTTTTTTCATTCGTTTCTTAACAAACGCAGCGGCCGCTTGTTCGTCATTGCCGCCAATTTCACCAATCATCACAACAGCTTTTGTCGCCGAATCATTTTCGAACGCCTCGAGACAGTCGATAAAACTTGTGCCAATCACCTGATCGCCGCCAATGCCGATACAGGTTGACTGTCCCAATCCGGCGGACGTTAACGCCCAGACCGCTTCATAGGTCAGCGTCCCGGAGCGCGAAACAACACCGATGCCGCCTTTCTTGCAGATCTGTCCGGGAATAATTCCGACCTTGGATTCTCCGGGGGAAATCAAGCCGGGACAGTTCGGGCCGATCAGCCGCACGTCTTTTTCGCGCAGGTATTCATAGACTTTCATCATCTCATTAGCAGGTATGCCCTCGGTGATACAGATTATTGTTTTCACTCCCGCGTCAGCCGCTTCGTAAATCGCATCGACGGCGAACGGCGGCGGAACATAGATGACCGAAGTATTAGCCTTGGTTTTGGCCACTGCAGCGGAGACCGTGTCAAAAATTGGAATGCCGCTGAGCTTTGTACCGCCTTTGCCGGGTGTGACACCGGCGACAACCTGCGTGCCGTATTCTTTCATCATCTTAGTGTGCAGTGATCCATCACGTCCGGTTATTCCCTGCACGACCAGTCTGGTTTTTTTGTTAATGAATACACTCATGCGGGAACGGCCTCCTTTTTCGGGTCCCGAAATAACTCTTCCTGCTGTGCGGGCGCCGCTTTGCCGGCCACTTCTATTGTGCGCT
>JADFNA010000038.1 GCA_022563625.1 Candidatus Zixiibacteriota bacterium | reverse complement strand
TGTTATATGTATGACACGCCCGGAAGCTAAACCAGGCGCATCGCTATTGGACGGAAGAAACGTGATTGATACTTCAACGCGATGGTCGGGCAAGATTTCCGGGGCGATTTCGGGCCACTCGATCAGCATAACTGCATCGCGCTCCAAATACTCCTGCCATCCGATACGTTCTGCCTCGGCCGCTCCCGACAAACGGTAAAAATCCACGTGTAGCACAGTCGTTTCGGAACCCTCATATTCATTTACAATCGCAAAACTGGGTGAAGAAACTGCCGCCGGCGCCACTCCCAGACCGGAGGCGACGCCTTTACAAAACACCGTTTTACCGGCGCCCAATTCACCGGAAATTGAAACCACATCTCCGGGGACCAGAGTTGCGGCAAGTTTCCGCCCCTCCGCCAAGGTCTGCTCCGGCGAATGTGTAACTGTCTGCGCCACACACATAGCTGCCGCCCTAGCGCGGTGTCATAACCGCTACCGGCGCCACCATTTCTTCGAGCGAGATTCCGCCATGCTGAAAAGAATTCTGAAACTGGCGCACATGTTCATTATAGCGATTGGGATACACGAAGTAATAATCTTCCTTGGCAATCAGGTAGGTTGTGGCCAGGCGCGGTTTCGGCAGGCGATATTCCTCCGGGTTTTTTATCAAAAGGCCCTGCTTCGGATCACACTTAAGATTGTCTCCGTGTTTATAGCGCAGGGTCGTTGACGCGTCCCGTTTGCCATGCGCCAGCGCCCCCCGGTTGCACAGTTTTGACCCATGGTCTGTCGTGAGGACCACCGTGTATCCGGCGGAGGCGAAGTCTTTGAGTATCCGGTACAGCGAACTCCTCGAAAACCAGGTCAGCATTAATGCCCGGAACGCCGCTTCATCGGCGGCGATTTCTTTGAGTATCATATTGTTCGACCGGCCATGTGACATCACATCCAGAAAATTGACCACGATCGCCACCATCTGGCTGTGGAACAAATCGGTTATACGCTTGGCCAGTGCGTCACTCTCGGCGTTTTTGAAAACCTTGGCGTATTTCACTCCGCCTTTCGGCAATATTCCCCGCTGATCGAGCGCATCAACCAGCATCACTTCTTCATAGCGGTTGAGTGAACCCTCATCATCTGCATTCCAAATATCCGGGCGCTGTTTCTCAATCTCATCGGGAAACATCCCCGAAAATATCGCGTTGCGTGAATATGGAGTCGCCGTCGGCAGCAGGGAAAAGTGCGCGCGCCTTTCGATTGTATAGTACTCCGTCAACAGCGGCTCAATCGCCAGCCATTGATCGAAACGCATACAGTCAATCACAAACAACAGAACACGTTTGCCGGACCTGAGCGCGGGCACAACAAATTCATCGAGTATGTCCGGTGAAAGCAGCGGGCGTTCGCCCTGCTCCAGATCTCTTCGCATCCAGTTGGCATAATTCTTCTCAATATATTTCGTAAACTCATTGTTCCATTCGGTATGTGTCCCGATATGCGTCTGGGCCAGGCCGACATCGGGATGTTCATCGAGTTCAATGTCCCACCGGGACAGAATTTGCGCTGCCTCAAACCAGTCTTCAGGGACCAGAGGACCGAATAGTTTTTGATTGAAGCGGTTGATGTCGCTGATATACCGTTTGCTGAGTGACTCTCCGCGAATCTTATGCGAATCCAGGATGCGCTTGATGACCAACAACACCTGTGAAGGATTGACCGGCTTGGTCAGATAATCGTCAATCTTCTGCCCCAGCGCCTCTTCCATCAGCGACTCTTCTTCGGACTTGGTGACCATCACCACCGGCAAATGCGGGCGCAGTTCCTTGAGCTCTTCAAGCGTCGTCAGTCCATCTTTCCCGGGCATCATTTCATCAAGAAGCGCCAGATCGAAATTTTCACTGCCTGCCAGTTCTATTCCCTCGTCACCTGAAACACAACCGGTTACTTCATATCCTTTTTCGCGGAGAAACAGTATATGCGGCTGCAGCGACTCTATCTCATCGTCAACCCAGAGTATCTTCTTTTTTGCTGTCACCGTTATTTCCCGAATTCTCGCTGTGCGGTAATTGTGTGTTTGGCTGTGGTACTCATGTTGTGCTTGTCATGTTCCGTTAGGGCTGTGCCCGCAGGCTGATCTGAAACACCGTTTCTCCCGGTGCGCTCTTTAACAGGGTAAGTTTTCCACCGTGATACTCGACAATTATTCGTTTGGCCAGCGTTAACCCCAACCCCCAGCCCCGCTTTTTAGAACTGAATCCCGGCCGGAAAACTTTGCGCTGGACTCCTAGCGGAATCCCTTTGCCGTTGTCTGTCACTGTCAGCCGGACAAATCGCCGATCTGACGACAGGCGGCTGTGCAGTTCGATGAGTCCTCTCCGCGGATCAACCGACTCGAGTGCGTTTTTGATCAGGTTCTCCACTGTCCATTCCAAAAGCTCCGGATTAAACACAACCTGCGGCAATTTATTTTCTACAAACGTGATTTTAGCGCCCTGTCCGTCAAACGGCAGGCGCTTTTGAAAATATTCCACTGTCATACGCACCGTCTGGTTGAAATCCAGCGCGAGCATTTCCGGGGCGCTGCCGATTTTCCCAAACCTGTTGGCAACTTGCCGCAGCCGGGCGGTGTCGGCATCCATTGAATCCAAAATCACTGCTGTTGATGGCTGCGCGGCTCCTCCGTTGTCATCATCCGAATGTCTCGACGTTCGGCTGCGCATGATTTCCAACCAGCCCATCAGCGATGAAATGGGTGTTCCAAGTTGATGGGCCGTTTCTCTGGCCATTCCGACCCAGATATGGCGTTCATCAGAGCGCTTGATGTTGGTGAAACCAACAAAACCAATAAACAGCACAGAAAGCACCATGGCGATTTGCACATACGGCGCAATTTTCAAGTTCTCAATCAACCGTGAATCTCCGTGATAAAAATAATTCACGCCCTGTGCCGCTCCGCCGGCAGAATCGGGCGGCCCAAAAACTATCTTCTCTTCACCGTGTTCGATTTTCATGGCGCGCATAATCTCACGCACACGCGCAACAGTTTCCGGCCCGCGCTCATTATCATCTATGTCATGCAAGTTCCTCCAGAAATTCGGGTCGCGTTCAGCCGATGCGACAATGATCGGAAAGTTTGCACGCGATATGATCTCATCGAAAATCAATTGCGTCTCAGAACTCGGCGTATTCTGGTCAACCGCCCGCACCCAGAGCCTGACATACGATTTCACTTTTTCCTGCGCCTCTTCGCGCAGCTGCCCGATTATTTCATAGGTGAACCACATGAACACGACCGAGACAATCACCACAGCCGAAAGCAACAGCAGTTTGAACACTGTCGAACCCGAGATTTTCTTTAACTGCTTGTCGGCCATGATAGCTGGACCGCCTGGCTCCGATAGTTATACCGGCGCACAAGACGAAGTTGAGCTTATTCGATGATTTTTTTGCCGCCCATATACGGAATCAGCGCATCAGGTATTCTAACCTTGCCGGCGGCGGTTTGAAAGTTTTCCAGTATTGCCGGAATCAGTCGAGCCAGCGCCAGACCGCTGCCGTTGAGTGTATGCGGGAACGCCAGCTTTTTGTCTGCTGTTCGGAACCGCGTGTTCATACGCCGCGACTGGAACGCTTCAAAGTTTGAAATTGACGATATTTCCAGCCAGCTCTTGCAGCCCGCCGCCCACAGGTCCAGATCATAGGTCTTGGCCGAGGCAAATGACAATTCTCCCGTAGCCAGCTGTGTCACACGATAGGGAATTTCCAATCCCTGTAGAATCTTCTCGGCCTGCACAACCAGTTTTTCTAACTCGTCATATGATTCCTCCGGCCGCACAAACTTGACCATCTCCACTTTATCGAACTGATGAACTCGTATCATGCCGCGTGTGTCCTTACCCGCCGCTCCGGCCTCACGCCGAAAGCAGGGTGTGTAAGCAACATAACTGATTGGCAGCGATTCAGCCGGAAGAATTTCATCGCGGTGCATATTCGTCACCGGGACTTCACCGGTCGGAATCAACCACAGGCCGTCGCGCTCAACCTGATACATATCATCCTGCATCTTCGGCAGTTGTCCGGTCCCGGTCATTGAGGCGCTGTTCACCAGATATGGCGCGGTTATTTCGACAAACCCGTCGGCGACATGTGTATCCAGCATGTACGAAATCAACGCGCGCTGTAATTTCGCCCCGTCACCTTTGAGAAAATAAAACCCGGACCCGGACACCTTTGCGCCGGCTTCAAAATCAAGCGCCCCTAGCGCCGGGCCTATCTCCCAATGCGGCCTGGGTTCAAAATCCAGCTTTGGCGCCTCACCCCACTGTCGGACAATTTTATTCTTTTCCTCGCCGCCGACTTGCACCGATTCATGCGGGATGTTGGGAGTCGAAAGTTGCAGGTCTTCAAGCTCAGCTTCGGTCTTGCGCAGGGTCTCGTCGAGCGCATCAATCCGCTGGCCGACTGCGCGCATTCTGGCAAAAACTTCCTCCACCGGCTCGCCGGCTTTCTTGCGTTTCGGGATTTCAGCGGAGACCGCGTTTCGTTCGGCCTTGAGTTCATCCGCCTCGGCGATCAAACTGCGGCGCTGGCTGTCCAACTCCAGGATCGCATCCACATCGGCCTTGTCGTTCTTATTGACTGAAGCCTGTTTTACAAACTCCGGGTTGTCTCGGATTACTTTTATATCAAGCACAGCGCATATCCTACTTTTTTTGGTACGTTTACTGCTTTTTTCACTGCCGGGCCGAACAGGAAAATCTCGTTGTCCTCGATATCCGATCGCGGCATTCTTGAACGAACTTGACCCATCTGGCTTCTCACCTGGCCAGAGCCAACCGGTAGAGCCGGTTGCGTTGCTGCCGTCTAATGTATTCTGTTTGAAGCTGTTAGGGAAGCCTTCCGGCCTTAGCCGTTAAGCCATTGCCGTACAATATGTTATTGTGGATTAGCGAGAGCTTATCCCGGGAATTATTGGTTCAGTGTGGTTTGCGGTGGCTTCATGCTGTTCTGGCTGACAGGAGCGGTAACGGTTGCATCGGGCCGAAAAAGCGCTATGTTCCCCAGCTATGGCGGTTCAGGAAAACTGAAGGCCGCCGGGCCTGAGCGAAAGCAACTACATCCAGACAAACTCTTAGGAAGAATCCCAGATAAACCATGTCGAAAATATGTGAAATATGTGGTAAAAAGCCGTCTTTCGGCCATAATGTATCCCACGCCCATAACATCACCAACCGTCGCTGGAACCCGAACCTGCAAACCGTGCGGGCTGTGGTCAAAGGCGTCGCCAAACGCATCAAGGTCTGCACCTCCTGCCTGAAAGCAGGCAAGGTCACCAAACGCGTTAAGTCCTCGCCCGTCGTGGCGAAGTAATCATCCCTGAATCAATAAAGCCTGAATCAATAAAGTCTTTTGGCGCCGGTTAGTTTGGCGCTAATAGTTGGACAGCTTCGTAGCGAGCAGAATGTTTGAGTAGATCAAATATTCGGCTCTGGCTCAACCCTGCGTGCGCCTTGACTGCTATTCCAATCTCTAGATTACGCAGATATTGTATGAACTCCATGAAAGCTTTCATGAAGTCTTCATTGCGGGCCGCCCGGGCTTCCATCAAGTTCTGAATCGTGACTTCCATCGAGCTTTTGGCGCTTCCCAGATCATGTCTGATGCGCGCTCCCAGATCACCGCGTGCGGCGTTAACCTGGGCGGCGGCGGCGTCAATCTGCTCCAGCGCCGCCTCAACCGCCTGCGCAGAACTGACATTAATATGTTCCAGCTCTGAAATATCCGCCACTGCCCTTTCGCCTCCATCCAGTAACTGTGCGCCGATGAATTCCGCCTGATTTCGTATTTGATTGAATGTTTCCACCAGTTGATCAACGCCGTTTTGAATCGCTTCCTGACTTGCCGGATCCAGTGTGGCTGTATTGGCCGCGGCAATCGCGTCAGTGCGGATTTCCGTCAGTATCCGGCCCAATTGGCCGAGGTTTGCGTCTGCGTAGTCATACTTAAGTATAACTCCGTTGATGTTACTCAACTCCTGCTCCAATGAGCCTATCTGCGCTCTGAGTTTTTCGGAAATAATCAACCCGGCCGGATCAACCGAGGCCAAAGGCCCGGCGCCATACAAGCTGGCGATGGTTTTATTGAACGCTTTAAACAATTGTTCGTTTGTTCTCACCAGTCCCACAGAACTCAAGCTCCCCAATAATATGTCAAAGGTTGCCATTTTTTCTTTTCCTTCACTCCGCCATTCCCTTTGAATCCGCGAATATCACCGGACCCCTTGTTCGGGTGTGAAACACGCAAAGCGTGAGCCAATTGGGAAAAATCCATAAGGCATTGCAGCGCTGGACCTTACAGAAGCGGTTTAGCTGGAGAATGTTTCAAAATGGGGCGCGGCTCCCACACACTCTGGCCGCCCGCCCCAACTCGATCTTGACACAAAAAAAGCCGCCGGCAGGGCAACATTACCGGCGGCTACTTAAGGAATCGTGTGGTTTCCCCTTGTCCGAAGACTCTCGTCACTTACGCCAACAAAGCTGGATCCATTCTTTGAAAGCTGACTTCTGCGGCAGCAAATCGTGTGACAGGGCAATCTCAAACAAGGCGAATAGCCCCACAATCATTTTGTGGCTGGCGAGCTATGCGCCAGCGAAATGTCCGTTTTCGTTTTCTCTTCTTATTCTTCCATCCTCCTCATGTATGCCGGTATCGTGCGATTGTCATCCTCGAAAACCGGAAGACGATCACGTCCGTCAGTTCCATTTGCCTGTTCAACCACCGTACGTTCCGAACGATTAGCGCGTTCGGAGCCCTCACCAAACAGCGACATCGATTTGCCCGCGCCGGCTGTGGCCACGTTGGTCATGAACATTTCCTTCGTCAAACTCTTTTCAGAAGCATTAAACCCGGTGGCGATCACCGTGACATTCATTTCATCCTTCAAATCTGGATTAATCACTGCGCCAAAAATGATGTTTGCCTCGGCCCCCGCGGCGTCATATATCACTGATGTGGCGGCATTGACATCAAAAAGTGTCATATCCGGCCCGCCGGTGATGTTAATCAGCACGCCCTTTGCGCCCTCAATGGATATGTCTTCCAGAAGCGGCGAAGAGATTGCAAGCTTGGCCGCCGTGGTGGCTTTGTCACTGCCAATACCGACTCCCGTTCCCATCAACGCATCACCCATTTCCTGCATCACCGTTTTTACATCAGCGAAATCACAATTGATCAAACCGGGGACGGTTATCAAGTTCGAGATTCCTTTGGTAGCCTGATGCAGCACATCATCGGCGAAGCGAAACGCTTCGGTTAGTGTCGTTGTCGCATCCACTATACCCAGAAGCCGTTCATTGGGAATAGTAATCAGTGTGTCAACCCGCTGTTTGAGTTCCGCGAGTCCCTCGTCCGCGCGGCTGAGGCGCTTTTTACCCTCAAAACGAAACGGACGGGTTACAATTGCGACTGTCAGGGCTCCAACTTCCCGGGCAATCTCCGCGATAACCGGCGCCCCGCCGGTGCCGGTTCCGCCACCCATCCCGGCCGTGATAAACACGAGATCAGAACCCTCCAGGGCTTTTTGGATCGCATCGCTGTCTTCTTCAGTCGCTCTGCGCCCCACATCCGGATTGGCCCCGGCGCCAAGGCCTTTGGTCAGTTTTTCCCCGATTCTTATTCGTGTTTCAGCCATGTTTGTATTGAGCACCTGCACGTCAGTATTGATAGCGACAAATTCCACGCCGGTCAGTTGTTCATCAATCATGCGGTTGATCGCATTGCCGCCGGCGCCGCCCACACCGACCACTCGAATTCTGGCAAAGTTGTTAAACTCTTCATCCATTTGAATTTTCAATTCCTTGGCGGCCATATTCACCTCCTCCAATCGTTTAAAAGTGTCCGGTAAACCATGTTTCCATTTTTTTCATAGCGCCACGCAGGCCGCCCCCGCCTTCCTGCGTCGTGATTCCTTTTTCTGATGCATACAAAATGAGTCCGAGCACAGTTGCGCATTCGGGTCCGTTGACTTCATCCGGCAGATTTTCCACTCCTGACGGCCGCCCTACTTTGGCTGGCAGGTTGAGCGTTTGCTCGGCCAGATCAACTATTCCGGGAAGCCGCGATCCGGCGCCGATAAGTGTCACCCCCGCCGACAGATCGCGATTCAAATCCACTCGCTTGAGTTCGCGCGACACCAGGGAGAGTATTTCTTCAGCGCGGGCTTCGATGATCGTGGCCAGCACAGCTCTGCTAATGTTGCGCGCCGGGCGGCCACCGACTGCAGAAACTTCCATCATCTCATGTGTGCGCACCTGCGACGTCATAGCAGCGCCGTATTCAAGTTTGAGCCGTTCGGCTTCTTCAACAGAAGTCCGCAGCCCGATAGCGATATCATTAGTAATATTCTGGCCGCCCATTGGAATACAGGCGCTGTAACGGATAAATCCGTTCTTGAAAACAGATATTTCCGAAGCCTCACCGCCAATATCCAGCGCAACCACGCCAAGGTCCTCTTCCACTTCGGTAATCACCGAACGCGCCGCTGCGTATGACTCAAGCGCAAACCCGCCCAGGCCGAGGTCACAGCGCTCGAGCGCTCGAAAGATATTTTTGGCCGTGGCCGCCGCGCACGTGACAATATGTGTCTCCACTTCCAATCGAGACCCGGTCATGCCGATCGGATTGCGGATCCCGCATTGGCCGTCAACGCAATAATCCTGCGGGATGACATGGATGATTTCCCGGTCAGGAGGTATCGCCACATCCTGTGCAGCCTCTGTCGCGCGCTCAACATCGGCCTGCAAGATCTCATTGTCTGAACGGGAAACATTTATTGCACCCTGCGAGTTTATTGAGCGGATATGGTCACCGGCTATGCCCACTACAAGCGAGTCGACGCTGGTGTTGGCCTGGCATTCGGCTTGCTCCACCGCTCTGGCGATCACACGAGTCACCTTGTCCATATTGACAATCACGCCACGGCGAATTCCCTCCGCCGGCGTCTCACCATATCCCAGGCAATAGACCGAGTTGTCTTCAAAAATCTGCGCGACCATCGCCCTGACTTTTGTCGCGCCGATATCCAGCGCAGCTAGTATTCTCTGTTGTTCTGGCATTGTTTTGTTGCCCCACACCTCGTCTGTCAGTCAATTAGAGACGCGAGTGTTTTTGCCTGTGAGCCGGTTTGACTTGTCCCGTGTATCATAAGAGAGTGTAATCAGACCGTCATAGATCAGATTCACAATCTTCGCCCCGGTTACTTCTTTAATTTGGGCCGCTGTTATTTTTTCCAATGTCAAGAGCGCCTGTTCGATAGTGAGCGGATCCACCAGGGCCTGGAACGAATAATTGTCGAAACTGAAAACCAGCATGTCCTCGAAACTGAAGTCAATCGCGCTTATTCCGGCAAACCACTCTTCTGATCTTTTGCGCAGCCGCTCAAGCGCCCTGGTAACACGAGTAAGCCGAAAGTCTCTCGGTTTTTCGAATAGCTCAATGTCCTTAATGCCAAGCAGTATCGGTCCTGTCACACCAGGCAGAATAGAATCAAGCGGCGCCACAAGCCCTGAGCGGTTCAAGCCCAGAAGGCTGTGT
>JADFNA010000443.1 GCA_022563625.1 Candidatus Zixiibacteriota bacterium | reverse complement strand
ATACGGAGTGTTTTCTTAAGTTCCGCCAGGGACACCCTGCACACATGCTGTATCTCTGATTTATCAAACTGCGCCTCCGACTCGATGTGCATGCTGGCGTAAAATTGAAACGCAGCTGATGTCACAATTCCTGTCAATAACACGGCAATCAACAATTCAATCAGCGATACTCCGCGCTGCGAACGAAGCCTGTTTGGATTTATCAAAATACTTTTCATCATCTTATCTTCCCGTCACTGTGTGGCCCGGAGCTGATTCTGCGCGGCCGGGCTATTCCTCAAGGAATGTTGAATATGAAATCGTCCGGCCCACACCCTGGTTGCCGGTCCAGTCGATGATAATGTCGATGCGCTTAAGCCCAACCGGCACCGTGTTATCTGAGATATTGTCATTTAGATACGTAGTCACGGTATAACCATCAGTCGGGTTGGTGGTCACCTGTGTAAAAGGCGCAGCTGGCAGAGTCGGCATACCCTTGTAGATCTCGATCTGCTGTTTAGCGATACCCGAGACATTCAAGACATCCCGGGAGATATTGTTTCCCTCGATAGACAGCACGACCATCGGAGCCAGGCCAAGAAATCCTATACTCAGCACAATCATGCTGATCATGACTTCGAGCAGCGTCAGCCCCGATTCATTCTTGAACGCCTTTTTCAACGTCTTATATGCCTTATATGTGTTCATAATCTATTACCTCCTGATGAGGGGTCTTCTCTCGGGTATATCCACGAGCAAGCCGGGCGCCACGAGCTGTCCTTCCCCGCTTAACCGTTGTTATTCAATAAGATACGACGGTCAAATCACTGTCAGCAGGAAATCCTTGACTGCATTTCCTGTGGCTGTGAACCCACACCTCTGGAGCAGTTCCCACCGGCTATAGATCGGCCAAAATGACTCAACATTTCGTCCGATTTCGCATCATTCCAAAATCATTTATGCGGTTCAGAAGTATTGAGTATTTTCTTACCTGATTGTGAGTCCAGATAAGAGGATGAGCGAATGGACGATAGAGGTTTTTCGGCTGGCGGGGCCGTTCCGGCAGGTTGGGGGACAAACAATCAGGCCGCCTGCTCGGAGCTCCCGAGCTCCTTGATCACGTCCTGGTAGTCAATAAAGAACGGGTCAATCAGCGCCTCCGGTTCGGCGAACCCGAGACGCCAGTTGAGCGCTTTTTGCAGCCACCCGGCTGTTTCATCGCGCCAGCCGCGCTCGGCGCAATAATGCGCGCACATGACTGCAAGTTCTCCGTTTGATTCGATTTTCGCCGAGGATTCCAAAAACTTCTTCTCGCCTGAATCTCCCTGGCCGGTTGCGGCGTCAACCAGGGCGATAATCAAATGCGGATAAAATGTCGTATCGCCTTCATCAATAAGCTTTTGATTGATAAGCCGCGCTCTGCCAAAATTCTCCTGGGCTTTGTCGTTTTCGCCTTTAATACGTTGGGCTATCCCGAGGTAGTAGCGTACGGCGAACTCCAGTTCCTGTCCGGCGCTGGCCTGCTCCAATAAACGGATTGCCTCATCAACATTCCCGAGACACAACTGCAGCCAGCCATAGTCCCAGGTGATTTCCGGCTGGCCGCCATGGTGTACCGCCAGGATGTATTTTCGCAGCGCCTGGTTAAACTGGCCCATTTTCTGATGTGATTTCGCCAGAAAATAATGCGCCCTGCCGTAGTCAGGCTTCAGTTCCAAACAGCGATGGAATGCGTTCACCGCTTGCGCCATATTATTCAGATCATAGTTGAGAATCCCCTGCAGTAGAATCGTTTCCTCATCATGCGGGTTAATTGAGAGCGCTTTTCTGGTCCAGGCCAGAGATTCGGACAGAGCGCCTTTGCCCTCACAGGCCCAGGCCAGTGTCCGATATGTTTCGCCGTAAGTGGCGTCAATCATAGCGGCGCGTTTGAGCAGCTCAATCGCTTCGTCGTAGCGCTGCTTGAGATGTAACAGTCGTCCCTGGGCGCGATATCCATACGGCATTGCCGGGTCAAGCTCGATAGCTTTCTTGGCCATCTCCAACCCCTTATCCCAGTTTTGTTGTGAACGATCAATGAAATTCATGAACAACGAGCCGTGCAGATCTGCCATCCCGGCATAGGCCAGTGGATAATTCGGGTCAATCTCAATCGCCCGCTCCAGCATCTTACGCGCATATTCCATGTCTGCTTGAGTATTACGTGTCAGATAATTTCGACCTTTGAGATAAAACTTAAACGCTTCAACATTTTCCGTGCCTCGCGAAACTTTAGGGGCAGCTTCATCAGGCGACACACGCTCCCGCAAAGCGCCGACTATTTCAGCGGTGACTGTATCCTGCAATTCAAACAAATCGTCGACTGTTGAGTCATATTTCTCATTCCAGAGCAGTTCGGCGTCTTTGGTTCGGGTCAGGGTAACCGTAATACGAATCTTATCTCCGGCCCGGCGGATTGTA
>JADFNA010000442.1 GCA_022563625.1 Candidatus Zixiibacteriota bacterium | reverse complement strand
GTACTTGCCGCGGTTAGGATCGCCCCACGGGCCGCCGGAGTGGTCGCGCACCATTTTCTCAATCAAATCCGCTGTCGGTCCGGGTTTGCGCCGGTGATAGGGCATGATTCTTGCCAGCCACTTATCACGCGCGGCTTCAATTCCCTTTTCTTTAGCAAGCTTTGTTAATTCATTCTGCGCGCCCGAGGGGTTGTAGGCCGTCACACCCGCCGAGACCAGTACCAGTGATTCAAGCCGCCCAGGATAATCAATTACGAAACCAACCGCCGTCGCGCCGCCCATTGACAGGCCGATCAAATGAAACTTATCCAGTCCGAGTTCATCGACCACAGCCAGCAGGTCAGTTTCGCGGTGATCACGTGAGTAGCCGGTCAGTGGCGCTTCAGATTTCCCATGACCGCGCGCATCAAACACCACAGCCTGGTAGTTCTCGGAAAAATATTCAACCTGCCGGTCCCACATCCGCCGGTCGAGTGTGAATCCATGCAAAAACACCAGCGCCCGCCCGGAGCCAGAGCTTTCGTAATAGATTTTGATTTCGCCGTTCTGGACAAATGGCATAGCAGGTTACACTGTGTTTTCTTTGTGAAAGTTCATGAGCGCATCCGCTCAATTTGCGCGGAAATATTCATTAAAAGCCGGTCGTCAAAATGTTTCGCCAGAAACTGCGCGCCAATCGGCAGGCCGCTCTTTACCGCGCCAATCGGGACCGAGACTCCGGGGATACCGGCCAGATTGGCGAACACCGTGAAAATATCTTCCAGATACATCGCCAGCGGGTCGTCTATTTTGTCGCCGAGGCAGAACGCCGGCGTCGGGGTTGTGGGTGTCAATATCAAATCAACCTTGTTGAACACTCGCTCGAGGTCCTGCCGAATAGCCTCGCGGACTTTCATGCCCTTGAGATAATACGCGTCATAATATCCCGCCGAGAGCACATAAGTCCCCAGCAGAATACGCCGTTTGACTTCCGGCCCAAAACCCTCGCCGCGCGTTTGTTGGTACATGCTGATCAAATCGCCGCCCTCGGTTTTGCGCAGCCCATAGCGAACGCCGTCATAGCGCGCCAGGTTGCTGGATGCTTCCGCGGTGGCGACTATATAGTAGCAGGCCACACCGGCGTCCAGAAGAGGAAGTGACACATCAACGAATGTGTGTCCGGCTTCAGTAAGTTCTTCTTGAAGCGTTTTGATGGCGCTGATTATCTCATCATCCACGCCCTGCGAAAAACATTCCTTTGGAACACCTATTTTCATCGGCGCTGACTCAAACAAACCTGCGCGCAGGTTTGATTGATCGGTTTCCACCGAAGTTGAATCATGGCTGTCATAGGCGGCGATCACTTGATAAAGCGCCGCGAGATCGTCTGCGCTATGCGCCAACGGGCCGATTTGATCCAGTGATGACCCAAAAGCCACCAGGCCGTAGCGCGATACCGCGCCGTAAGTCGGTTTGTGTCCCAGGGTCCCGCAAAACGCGGCCGGTTGGCGGACTGATCCGCCCGTGTCCGAACCCAGTGCTACCGGTACCAAACCGGCCGCCACTGCCGCCGCCGAACCGCCCGATGTTCCCCCCGGCGCGCAGGTTATGTTGCAGGGGTTTTTGACCGGACCGTAATACGAGTTCTCATTGGAGGAGCCCATAGCGAACTCATCCATATTTGTCTTGCCGATTATCACTGCGCCTGCGTCGATCAGCCGGGTCACGACTGTTGCGTCATAGGGCGGGACATAACCGTCCAAAATGTGCGAGGCGCAGGATGTCAGATAGCCGGTGTATGAGATATTGTCTTTTATCGCAATCGGAACTCCGGCCAAAATCCCTGGTTCGGCGCCGGACTCAACCTTCTTGTCAACATCGGCGGCCTGGGAGCGGGCCTTGTCGTGGCAAAGCGTGATGTAGCAGTTGATCTCTTTGCCTTCACTCTCGGCCAGAGAGAGCGCCAGGTCGGCCAGTTCCACTGCTGTGAAACGTCCGGAGAGCAGACCGTCACGGATAGCGGTGACGGTAAGTGATTTAAAATCTTGGATGGCGATCATGAGATAGGATTGTGGACTGAAATTGTTGCGTCGTGATCAGGGCGGGGCAAGCCCCGCCCCTACAAGAAAGCTCTGTTTGCGGAGAGCCGTTAGAGCATTTTGAGATACTTGTCGCTCTCGAAGGCCGAAACGTGCGTCCGGTACTGGTCCCATTCGAGGCGCTTGTTGTCAATCAACTTATGGAAGATATGATCGCCCAGGACACGCTTGCAAAAATCCGAGCGTTCAAATTCAACAATCGCCGTCTCCAGCGAACCCGGGATGGCATCGATATTGTTCTCGCGCCGCTTGTCCGGTGTCATGCCGAAGATATTCTCCTCAATTGGCTCCGGCAGAGGCAGTTTGCGGTCGATACCGTCCAGCCCGGCTTCAAGCATCAGGGCAAAAGCGAGATATGGATTG
>JADFNA010000441.1 GCA_022563625.1 Candidatus Zixiibacteriota bacterium | reverse complement strand
CTCTATGAAGCGTTCAAACTTGAGTTGTAAAAAGACCGCGCCAAAAAAGCCGTCAACCCGGTTTCCGAATTCGGGTTGATCGAACTGACCCGCCAGCGTGTGCGTCCGTCGCTGATGCAGACCTATTCGGAGCCATGCGATTGTTGCGAAGGATTCGGACGCGTGCTCTCAAAAGAGACCATGGGCGCCAAGATAGACCGCTGGTTTATCCGCGCCAGCGCAGACAAAAAATACAGCAGTTTTCATCTGGTAGTAAATCCCGCTCTGGCCGATGCGCTGGTGGGAGAAAACAGTTCAGCAGGAAACAGGCTCAGAAGGATTATGAAACAGAAGCGGGTAAAAGTGAATCTGGTGCGCGACACCAGTATTTCATTGCAGGAGTTCCGTGTCTTTGAAGCCGGTGAAAACCGGGAAATCACTTCGGATTACCATTAACAATTTAGTTGCACGAATTAAAAAAATGAGCCGCAGCCAGATGGAAACTATAGAGCGTGAGTTGAAGTTTACGCTGGACGGGAAGCCAGAATTCGAACGGCTGCTATCAGCGCTGCCGCAGCCGAAACAAATCATGTATCAGGAGAACATTTTCTTCGACACTCCCGGCCGGACCCTGTGCGACAACGGCTGGGCGCTTCGTGTCCGGCTGGAAACTGACGAGCGCCAGAATACGCAGGCTGAAATCACAGCCAAGGGACTTTCGCAGGGTAAAGAGTTTTTTAGCGAACGCCCAGAAATTAGCTCTCGCCTCGAACTCTCGACAGCGACCTGCATTATCGCCGGAGGGTTTGATTTATTGGCCCTGAGCGCTCCGGCTGTGGAAAAGATTCGGCGCTATGCCGCCGCAGAAAAGTTGATCCCGCTCGTCTCATTCAAAAACACCCGCTCGACAGTACCCTTTCCTGAGCGCAGCCCTTTTTGTTTTCTCGAAATAGATGAGACTTTTTTCTCTGAGAGCCGGGTAGATTATGAACTCGAGATTGAATTACAGGACCGCGAGGCGCTGGAAAAAGCCTGCCGGGAGATTCGTAAATTTTTCGATGAACACGAGATTCATTATCAACCGGGGAAAAAGAGCAAGCTTGAACGGGCTTTGGAGCTGTCCGAAAACTCTGTGTGATTGGTTTTGCGCAACTATTTCAGAAAGGCGACATTTTGAGGCAAAAAAATGACAGACCCCGCGGCGGCTAAGAAGGTATAAAGAATACTGAGAATCTAGGATGAGTCTCAGGCCGCAGCCGAATGTCACGATAGGATTACCAGAATAATTCTGATAGTTGTTGGCGAATCAGCAGAAAACCCTCATACTGGACAGTATTAGCGCCCCGGCGCCGGGCCTCAAGAGCAAACCTGCAGACAATACGTCAACTGAAAAGAAAGATGAATAACACAAACAAAAGCATGACAATCAATCATGGAACCCCGCAAGGTGACTACTTCAGACTTGCGGGAAAGATTTCGCTGTTTGTTTCCTGCCTTGTTCTGTGGAACTCACTTGCATCCGTAGTTTTCTCGCAGCTCGATGATCCGGACAGCTCACCGTATGAGTACCGCTATTTCATTTTATATGATCCGAACTCTTCTGCCCTCAAAAGCAATCCAGAACCGGCAGGCTATCTCAGGCCGGCCGATAGTGTGATCAATGGTTTCGGGGTCTGGCTCAGACATTTCCCCATGCGCTCGCCCGAGGAGCCGCTGACTACCTACATAGGAGGTTTTATTGCGGCTCCGAGTGTGATCGGTGGCGCGCTGGATCTGACCTCGCCGTCGCCGTCTCAGGGCGCCCGCGGCGTCTTATACCGGCTGATGATCGAATATGCGCGTCATAACGAGCGTGAAATGGATGTCTTTTTTCCCGGAATTGCCGATGACACCGCGTCGTTCTACAAATATGTCACCGGAACTTACAAAACGAATGCTGATCGCAGCAAGTTGTTCTGGCGCGAGGGAGATCCCCGGGCGATAGATGATGACATGATTACGCGTTTTACGTTGTTTTCCGCTTCGGTAACTTCATATCGGTCCCTGATACGAGACTGCAGTGAAATATCCGAAGAAGATGTTATGCCGGGTGACGTCTTCATTCAGGCGGATTCCGCTTTTCGGCCGGATGCGCATCTGGCGGTTGTTCTGGATGTCGCCCTGCGTGACACATCGCAGACAACAACACTGACCGGTCTTGATCGGATCACGCCGAACAAACTGTTTTTATTCGCGAACAGCCTGACTCCCGGAACTAATTTTCATATCATTAAACCAATAAAGCCGGGCAAACTAAACTGGTTTTATCCAGGTGAACTGCAGAAAAAACACAAAGCCTATGGTCCAGGGAAATACTATCGAATACAGTATGCGTTCATTCGCTGAGCGCATTCGTGTTTCGATTGTCCCGGCCGGAGGAAGCGGCCTGGGCGCTGCATGGAAGCGGCACAGATGAACACGGCCCA
>JADFNA010000440.1 GCA_022563625.1 Candidatus Zixiibacteriota bacterium | reverse complement strand
GTTATATCCGCAATGTTGACTCTTCCGTCTGCATTCGCGTCTGCTTCCTGAGGGCATGGTGGCGCCATGCCGTTCCTGAATATGCGAGAAACCATAAAAGTCACGTCTGCTATATTAGCGCTGCCGCTGTTGTTTGCGTCCCCCGGTGTGTCGCAGCATGGTTGCGATGTGACAGTGAAGCAATAAGCTGTCGTACTAACACCGCCAACCAACGTATCACTTGATCCGCCATTCAAGACCGTTATCACTACGCTATCTCTACCGTAGAGTTCAAATTGATTTAATGGGGTCTGGCGGGCGCCATCGATGCAGTAAATTCCTTCTTCTAGGGGAAATGTAATGTCGACAAAGATAATTTCCACCAGAGTATCTGACATAAATCCTGTGGACGGGTCCGACGGGTCGAATGTGGCGAGAAGGTTAGCTGAGCCAAAAGTATGAAATCGATACGGCAGTACATCTGGCGTTCGATCTAGGCTGAGGGCGCCAGCCTCGGGTGTATGAAAGTTAAAATCATCCCAGATCGGAGTCATGGAAATAGTGTCTACGCCGGGCTGAGTCAATGATCCATCGGGGCTGTAAGTGACAAATTGTAAGCTTGCTCCAATGATTAGTATTGGCGAGCGCAGCGCTATCGCGAAACGATATGAAGCGCCTTGTTTAACCTGGGCATTAAGACCATTTATTGCATCGGGAACCAAGAATGCATCAAGGCTTGTGGCGCTGAGATCAATCCGGACTTCCGTCTCAGCAGCCGGGGCGCTGGAGGATGACACAAGCGGAGCGCTTAGGACAAGTATCAGGGCAAATAAACGGGGGCGCATTGTTTTCATTCCACCTATTATAGTCAATTCGCTCCACAAACAGGGGCCGGGCCGGCCATGAAAATGCGTCTGATTAGATAGGTGATATCCGCGATGTTGACTCTTCCGTCTCCATTCGCGTCTGCTTCCTGAGGGCAGGCAGGGGCGGACCCGGCGCCGGCGTTTATGCGTTGAATCAGGAATGTGACGTCTGCAATGTTCATTCCGCCACTGCTGTTCGCGTCACCCGGCGTCTCGCAGCATGATGGAATGACAGTAACGCAGAAAGCCGTTGAGCTGGAGCCACCTACCGATAAATCGCCCGATCCTCCCACAACGGCCGGGAGAATATTATTCCCGTCGAAATCTGCCGTCAGCCACTCAACGGCCGGTGGGAAAAAGGCGCTGTCGATACAGTACACTCCTTCGGCCTCTTGAAAAGTCACTTCGACAAGCACGATTTTCGCCGGCGTATCTGAGAGAAAGCCGCCCGCAATCGACGCGATGCCACCCGGCAGGAACCTGGAAGGCAGGAATTCAGTCAGTAAATCCAGATTCAGCAATCCGCCTGATAAATCCCAGAATTGTCGACTAGCCTGGGCCGGACTCATGAAAACCCTATCAATTCCAGATTTGCTCAATGAGCCATCTGGACTGTAGGCCATGTCTCGAACAGCACTGGCTGGGAAGACTTTGCGCAAAATCCCCAGGCTGAGATCCCACAGGCGCACGGTTTTTTGACCGGCCGCCGCAAGGCTCCGACCCCGGGGGCCAAACACCAGCGATGACACGCCGCCTTCGTGTCCTTTCAGTTCGGCGTACGGCTTCCCGGAATCGACCTGCCAAAGCAAGACCGTTCCATCAGGGTCGCCAGTTGCCAGCAGCGCACCTTTTGGGCTAAAAGCAATCGACGTGATCGCCTCTTGGTTCGTTCTCAAAACTTTCGAAAGTTGAGGGACCGCATTTCGGTGGATGTTCCAGAGGTCAATCTGGCCGTCCTGACCGGCCAGGGCAAGCTGTGTGCCATCGGAATTGAAGGCCAGCATAGGGACATCGGGACTATCAATATCAACCTGCAGCACATCCTTTCCCGTCGATACTTCCCACAGCTTGAATGCAGACGACTGATTGGTGCCGTGGACGGCGGCCAAAAGGCGACCGTCGGGAGAGAATGCTAAAACCTTTCGGAGGTCGTCGCCGCCGAAAGTGGTCGGGAGGGGATTGCCGGTTTGCACTTTCCAGAGTTTCAATGACAATCGGCCGCTCTCTTCTTCCAGCGCCCCCGATGCAAAGAGTTCACCGTCCAGGAAAAATGTAACGCCCCCCTCGTCTGCTGGACGGGCACGCATTGTCTTCAACTCCCTGCCCGATTTCGGGTCCCAGAACCGGATTGTGCCGTTCACACTCCCGGATGCGAGCAATTGTCCGTCCGAATTGAAAGCGACGGAAACGACCTCGGTTTGGTGTCCGTCGAACCGGCCCAAGGGAGCTGACACGATTTCCGTAAGCCCATTCATTTCATCTCCACCGGTCGCGGAGGGCTCTGCTTGAGCGCCTGACGCTTCTTTCGTGTTCGCCGATCCCTCTTTCCCGACCTCCGGCATAGACGATTGACCGGAGCCGTGTAGAATCCCCACCACCAA
>JADFNA010000439.1 GCA_022563625.1 Candidatus Zixiibacteriota bacterium | reverse complement strand
TTATCATTGGAGGTGATTCTGCAGATATACATTACTGGGGCGTTAGTTACGCGCTGCGATATACTCCGGATACAGCGTTGGGTATGGGTATGATTAGACAGAGTTTGATATCAGATGGTAGTGGAGTTATCGCAGCGCCGCTTGAAGTCATTCAAATATGGTTTGTCGATCCAGTGGATACGACATATGAACTTATTGATGTTGACACCTGGTACAAATCCAATCCGCCAACTTCAATAGTTCCACTAGATTGGAGTTGGGGGAGTTGGGGCAAGTGTACTGGCATTGGTAGCGCAGCGGGCTGTGGCGGAGCAGCTGTGGGATGTATAGTCACGGGTCCGGGTTATGGCGCTTGTGTAGGTGGCGGTTGCGCTGCTGCTGTAGTAGGTTCTGCAATAGGATGCGCTTTATATCAATTATTCGATTAAAGTTCCGTGTATCTTTCTAATTAACCATGAAGAGGAATAATATGAACTGGAGAGAAATTTGGATAAATGGTCTTCTGACTTTTCTTTCAATAATTCCATATGCTTATCTTGAAAAGATGACAACATACGAAGGGTATTGGGGTGTTATCGGATTTTGGCTGATCGCATTACCCATTCGAATCTTCTTTATACGAAAGAAAAAACGCTCCAGTTCAAAATAGTAACCATTTCCCAAAATGCTGCTGTGAATCAAACCGGCCCAAGGGTTAACGCCTTTGGGCCGGTTTGTATTTGCGTGTAGAAAGTTGGAATTATCGAGAGCGGGATAGGTTGCAGGGAAAAAACGTGGTATACGGAAGAAATCTCGTGCGCCTTAACAGCCAGCGTTTCCAAGACTGCTTCCCCTTATGTCATTCTGAGGAGTCAGGCAACCGCCGGACGACGAAGAATCTAGCCGCAACAGTCAACCCGTTTTACAAAGAGCCAAACGCCGTCACAATTACTACCGAGAAACGAAAACTCAGCTTTATGCTACTCCTCCTGAAAATTCCCTGAGACACCGCTCCGGACAAAATCATATTGGGCCCAGGCTATAGCACATCCACCACTGGTTCCGGTGAAATCTCGCGAGAAACCGAGATTTGCGATTTCAGCGTTGGGGGAGTCAAGTTGAATAATCAACTCGTCCACGAACACCGCAGCGCAGATACCTCCACGCGGGTACCATGCCCGGCGCAAATCAAATCCGGCATCGAGAACCGCCTGCAACAATGGAACAGGATCTTCATTTAAAGCAACGCCGCCGGTGGCGCGGTACAACTCCGGAGTGTCAATCGGGGGGATATTCGAGTATGGAACGCTTGTCGGCTCCGGCACGGTCGCTGGTGGGTTGGTATCATTTGGCGCGTTTGAGCAACCGGAAAGCGCTACAGCGAAGAACGTAACGGCGATCAGTTTGAGCGTTTGCATTTTTTCCTCCCAAATTTGAAATTTCAGCCGGGAGAGAATCAAACAGGCGGCTAACCCAAAGATAGCAGGCCGAGTCCAGGCAGTCAATCAATTTCCTCCGGCCGTTTATTTCCATCTTGATGATATCTTGATGACTCAAATCCGTAAGGATTCCGGCCTGCAAAATTCAAGAAAATCACTTGCGAATCTCTGCTAAAGCAGTAACTTAGACGCGCGTCAGATTTTCCGGCCACGGCGCGAAACTTACGAAACGCCAGAATCCCTCCGCTGGATAACTAACCTGAGACAAATCTCCTCATCACCTTTGAAAAGACGGAAAAGTAAGGGAAAAGATGAATTCTAGCGCCAGAAACACTACTAAACTAATTTCAGCCATCACATACGTTGCGACCATAGCTGCTGTCTGCGGCCTGAGTGTTTGGCTGTCCGCCGGACCCGCTGCGGCGAATCCAGTCGGCAAGGTCAGAGTTGCTCCGCAAGATAAACAACAGTTTTCGCATGTTTTTTCCGGAGAGTATGACATTGTTGAGTTCTACAACGAAGAATTCGTCCTCTATGTAGACTCCGCAGGCCAGGCGCGCTTGCGGGAATATGGCATCCCGTTCACAGTTGAAATACCAGACATGACCGCTTTTTATCAGCAAAGATTCCAGGCCGAACAGCCGCTTCAGGGTGAAGCTCAACTGAGCGCCATGGGAGGGTACGAGACCTATTCCGAAATCGTCGCCCACCTTGATTCCACCGCCGCCGCTAACCCGACACTTATGACTCCCAAGTTCAGCATTGGCCAATCAATCGAGGGGCGTGATTTGTGGGTAGTAAAAATATCCGACAATCCCAACGTAGATGAAGATGAACCGGAGGTATTCCTGGCGTCATTGATACATGCCCGCGAACCTGCCGGAGCCGCCGTGACGCTGGCCGTGATGGACTATCTGACTGCCAATTACGGTTCCGATGCGTATGTCACAAACCTGGTTGATACCCGAGAGATATTCATCCTGCCGGTATACAACCCGGATGGCTACGTCCACAATCAATTGATAGCCCC
>JADFNA010000438.1 GCA_022563625.1 Candidatus Zixiibacteriota bacterium | reverse complement strand
GCCACAGAGCTGGCTTCGGCGCTGATAATCCCCATGAACGCAGCCGGTGAGGTGGCTGGATTAACACGCAGGGCGAACCCGAATGATTGTCGATTGTAATTCGCAGACGCCAGCGAGACAGGAATTGGTATCGGTAGAAACCGCCCGTCTTCGACTTTAACTGTATCGTACATCTGTCCACGAACGGTCCAGACAAAGTCAAAAAAGTTGAGCTTTTTCAGGCTGACATGCTGGCTGTCAATCAGAGCGCCGCCGCCGCCTGCGATTTGCCATGCCAGTGAAGACGTGCGCTTTATCCAACTGGCTTCGTTTTCATTCCATGATTCAGGGATACTCCAAAGATCAAGGATTATCACATCGTTAACCCGCGTTGGCAGCCTACCGATCTTGATCCAGAGTGTGCAGGAGACAATTTCGCTGCCTGTCGGGATGCTGTCCAGATAAACAACACTGGAATCTATTAACAGTAGATCAAGCGCCGTTCCTCCTTCGTCTCCGACCATCAGTGAATTTATGCCGCCCTGGGTTTGGGCGGGGACACTTTCCCGGATTCGGGTGTCTTTGATTAGATCAGACACCTGAGGAGGGACATAGGTTTCGATATTGTTATTGACCGGCGCCAGCGGCCCGGTGTCCGGGGAGCTCTGGCAGGATTGAAGAGTGAGCGTCACAATCATCAACATCAGCGCACTAATCATTCGAAAAAAGCAGATTTCTCCCTGAGGGCGGCTGGTTTGTGTCTGAGGTGTCAGTTGGTGAAACATAATGTTTTTCTTGCCGATATTCGATGACTTAATTTTGATACGGGAACGTTCCCCATTCTAGATTATGATCGGCTCCAATTCGGCTCCTGTTCACATGGCTGCCGTCCCCGGCTATTCTCGATTGCGCCGGAATGGCGCGGGGTGAGTTCGATTTGACACGCCGGGCGGCTGCGCCGGGAATATACACTCGTGCCGTTCAATAAGTTACGAAGCTGTTTTATGCCCAATTCCCTCTTGCTTCATATCGAAAAGTGAGTATATTTGACCCGGGTGGGTCCTCACCGTAATGTAAGCCCTCATGCCCGAAATAGGAAAATTTACGGAGCTCCAAATCGGGAGCAAGAAAAGGAAATTTGTATGTACATGAGGTCTAACCCCGAACAACTCCGGCTAAAAGTATTTGGCAAACCATACACCAGGGCAATTATGAAAACACCGGGACCCTGGCGCTTACATAACCTGTCTTATTTCAGAGCTTTTTGCATAGCGGCGGTTATTTTTTGCTTGACGCTATTATCGACTATGCGGGCTGTCGCAGAAGAAACCGCCTCGACAGGGAACGATAACACCTCTGCTGCTCAGTCGAAACTCAGCGGCGACAAACTCCAGGACGCAATGCTGGCCAATCCGCTTCAGGCCAAGTCAATAGCGCAAGCCAACGGCAGCGAGTGGTGCCAGACACAGATTGTGTATGCGCAGCGTTATGCCCAACTCAACGGCGGCGCTATGGCCTGTCCGACTCAGGGTGATTGCGATCTGCCGGGTATACGTAACCTGAACATTCCGGTGTTTGACGATCCACCCATGATAATTCGTTTGAAAATCAATGTATTTCGCAACGATGACGGCAGCAATCCGGCGGCGACCCAAGCGGATGTTGATGCGCAAATCGACCAGCTCAACAGTGATTACGCCCCCTCTCGGATTCAATTTGAATACGAGACAGAGTTCATAAACAGTACGGCATTCCGGCAGTTTTCCGATATCGAAGAGGGAGCCATGAAAGGCGCACACGCCGACCGGCCGGATTCAATGCTGAATGTATATGTGGTTAACATTCTGGCGGGCTATCTGGGCGTGGGCACATTTCCCTTTGACAACCAGGCGCTTCAGGCGGGAGGTGGGACTATTGTCGATGACAATTGGTTCGGCGCAGGGGAGAAAACACTAACCCACGAAGTCGGCCATTGCCTGGGACTGTGGCATACGCATCATGGTGTCAGCGAAGTCTCAACCTGCGGCCCCTGCTATGAGCGCGCTAACGGCGCCGAGGGTGATGTGACCGGTGATTTTTGCGCTGACACTGACCCGACGCCGACAAACTTCAACTGCGCAGGACCCGGCGGGACAGATGAATGCTCCGAAGTCGAATGGGGACCCACTGATACGCAGAATTATATGGGCTATGCCCCTGATGGTTGTTGGACAGAGTTTTCTCCTCAGCAATGGGGCCGGATGCACTGCTGGACAGATGCGGTCCTATCCAGTTGGGAACAGGGCGTTTCTTTCACGGCCGACACTACTTTCGGTCCGGCGCCGCTTTTGGTCGAATTTCAACCTACGACAAGCAAGATCGTGACCCTCTGGAACTGGGATTTTGGTGACGGGAATTTCGAAAACGTTGAAGCGCCGGTACACAATTACACAGCGCCCGGCGTGCGTGATGTATGCCTGTCGGGTGAGGCG
>JADFNA010000437.1 GCA_022563625.1 Candidatus Zixiibacteriota bacterium | reverse complement strand
TGAGCGCGGCGTTTGAGGTGGATTCGGCGCTGATTGTTTCGCGCTGTTATGACACATCCATGGCGCTCGCCCGGTATGGCCTGCCCGATCTGGAGGGCTATTTGTATCCGGAAACGTACGTCTTTCCTGTTGGCGCGGAGCTGGATGAGGCGCTGAAAAAAATGGTTGTTTCGGCAAAGGAAGCGCTAGAGGAGGCGCGTCAAAAGACGAATCCGCCGGACCCGGCGCATGCTCTCGGTGACGCGATAATACTGGCGTCGATTATTGAAGCGGAAGCGGCTGATGGAGACGAACGCAGAACGATTTCTTCAGTTTATCACAATCGCCTCAGGCGGGGCATGCCGCTGCAGGCGGACCCGACTATTCGTTTCGGATTGAACCTCTATCATCGCCGGTTGTTTTACAAAGACCTCGACAAAGACCACCCGTACAACACTTACCGCCGAACCGGCCTGACGCCGGGACCAATCAACTCACCCGGCATGGCGGCTATCGAGGCGGCCCTTAATCCTGAGTCTACGGAATATCTGTATTTTGTCGCCGATGGGACCGGGAAGCACATTTTTTCACGCACTGTCAGTGAACACAACCGCGCCAAACAAGCCACCCGAGCAGACCGCCGCCGGGGATTTCGAAGGCAGTAGGGTTGGTTTCACTCTCCGGCTGAGAGGGTGCAGTTACTGATTTTTTCTAGACAGCCTGTCTGAATCAAGAAATTGTGTCGCTAATCATGTCTTTGGACAAATTATATTTTTTCACTTTACGCCAGAGTGTCGTCCGGCCGATTCCAAGTTCGATGGCTGTTTGTGAATAGTTCCAGTTGTTATCTTCCAGAGACTTCAGTATCCGCGAGCGATATGTCATCTCCATCGAGCTGCCGGAACCCACAACCATGGGCGCTTTTTCGGCCGCGCCCCTTCGGCCGCCTGGATCGGAAGTGAAAAAGATGTCGTCGGCCATGATTTCGGAGCCGCGTGAAAGCGCCGAGGCGCGGCGCACAACATTCATCAACTCACGTACATTACCCGGCCATCCATAATCAAGCATTTTTTCCAGCGCCGCGGCGGCAAAAGCCATGTGTGGCATATCTGGCGTGTCTGTCATCCCCGAAACGGCTGCCGCGGCCTCATTGGTGTTTGTGGATGTGCGCAGGAAATGTTCGGCCAGAATGTGTATGTCATCCCGGCGGTCGCTCAACGTAGGAACTGTCAGCGTCGTTGCTCCTATTTTTCCGAGCAGCGTTTCCAGGAATTTCCCCTGCGTGGCATATTCGTTGAGATTCACTGTCGTGGTTGCAATCACACGCACATCAACCGGCATGCCTGATGGTTCATCCGCCAATGCGCCGGTTTGCAGCACAGACAACAGCTTGCCCTGAGTTTCTCTTGGCATACAATCAATGTGTTTGATCATCAGCGCCCCGCCAGCGGCCCGTTCCATCATGCCGCTCGAGGCTGAAAACCGGTACTTCAAACGCGTATCGCTTTGCCCGAAAAGCTCTGAGTCAATTAGACGTTCCGGTGTGACTTTGCAGTCCAGAATGTAAAGCGAGGACCTGCGCCTTTTTGAGTGGTGATGAATGATTTTTCCGGCCAGATCTTTACCGCTGCCCGTCTCGCCGTATATCAATACATGGCGTTCATGTTCGGACAACTGGCGGATTCTTTCTTTGAGCCGCAGGGCTGTGGCGCTCTCGCCGATAAAACCGTCGTATCCGTAATCAAAAGCCACCTGCTGTCTGAGCATCGAAAGCTCCTGTCTGAGGCTCCGATTCTCCAGCGCCCGCTCAATCAGGAGCAACAGCCGTTCAATTCTGTATGGCTTCTCGATGTAATCAGCCGCTCCCATGCGCAGCGCCTTCTCCGCGCATTCCAGCGACCCGTATCCGGTTTGGAGAATCACTTCGGTGTTGGGGTAGGTTTCACGGACGCACTTTATCAACCGCAAGCCGGCGTTGTCACTTTCCGGCGTATCGCCGCTCAACCCCAAGTCTGTCACCATAATATCGTAGGGGGTTTGTGACATTTCTTTCAGCGCCTCTTCCGGCGATGACACGCAGGTAATCTGGCTGACTGATTTCTCCAGACCACGCTTTGTCACACCTCTGATGAGTTCATCGTCCTCAACAAATAACACTTTGCAATCAATCATGACGTTCGTCCGTCCTCTGAGTCTAATATTGGTATTTACGAGTTGCTGTTTTTCTGCCCGGCTGATGAATTTATCCTTTCGCCTTCAGCCGGTATGCTATGAACAGGCCCTTCAACCGAGGTCCTGAGCGGCGCCGGACTTTTTTGTCCCGGATGCCGGTTGATCAGAAATCCCGCTTCCAATCCGATTCATTTGCTCAGGGTCAAAAATCACTTTTTTGAGTCTGCGCTTGATCGGATCCGTCAGGGGAAACTCCGGCCCCGAAACCGCTGCATTCGTTTCTCTGGCGTCGTTTCCGTCAGT
>JADFNA010000436.1 GCA_022563625.1 Candidatus Zixiibacteriota bacterium | reverse complement strand
TCAACGCGGACTTTTATTTGATTGATTTGCGACAGCGCCTCATGTTCGCGGCGCTGCATATCAGCCGATGCCAGGCGTAAATTGGGATAAATAAAATGACGCCCGATCTCGTAGTGCAGTTCAACATTGATTGTACTTTCGCGGGCCAGCGTGTTTAGCCTGTCCAGCAGAACTTCTCTGGCGCGGTTGAGGTCCAGCGCCTGTGATCTGGGAAGAATTGTTTCACGTCCGCCCAATCGCACCACGACCGGACGAATTGTCTCATCACCCATAGCTTCCAATGAAGCGAGCGCCCCAGTAAAGTAAATATCTTCGTCTAAAATGGCCTTCAGATTTTCATAGACGCTCTCCAGCGAGTCAGCAAAGTACGTTTCGCGCAGGGCGACGCTGGAAATGAGCGGGAATGATGAGGCCAGCGCTTCGGCATACAATCCCAAATCCGCCAGCGTGTCACCGGCCAGCGAATCGCGCAACCCTGACGCGCGTCGGATGAATCTGCGTAATTCTCTGAACGCCGAATCGACAATCGATGAATCATAGTCAAAGACGACAGGCATCGACCTGCTGATTGTACGGCGTTCATCTTCGAGTTCTTTGTCGCTTTTGTGTATAATGATCACAGTTTCCGCGATGAAATCCTTACTCACGGTTTCACCCACTCGCGGAATACTGAACGGCGCCAGAAGGTCCCCCAGAGGGAAAAGCAGTCCGGTCGCGATTACGGCCACAGAGAAAATCAAAAGACGAACCACGCGCTCCCGCCCGTAGTCGGGCTTTGCAAGGGAGCGGGTGCGTACTTTCAGGGCGCGTTTGATCGCCCGTTTGAGCTTAATTAGAATCGAGAACATAACATTCTCTTAAGGTATAGTTATCCAGATAATTACGCAGGGCCGCCGGCCCGCTTCGGCGGGCCGGTAGCTCTGTCATATGCGCGAATAATCTTCTGCACCAACCTGTGGCGGACCACATCTTTGTCTGTCAGTCGAATAAACACCAGACCGTTGACCTTACCAAGAATCTTCTCTGCGCTCAGGAGTCCCGAGTCTTGAGGATTATTCAAGTCAATTTGTGTCACATCACCGGTGACAACAGCCTTTGAATTCTCCCCCAGACGGGTCAAGAACATTTTCATCTGGGCCGAAGTCGAGTTCTGCGCTTCATCAAGCACAACAAAGGCGTTGTTCAGCGTCCGTCCGCGCATAAAGCCGAGCGGCGCTATTTCAATGACATTGGTTTCTATCAGTTTCGCCACACGGGCCGCCGGCAGCAGGTCATGCAAGGCGTCATAAATTGGTTTGAGATACGGATCCACCTTGGCCCGGATATCTCCCGGCAAAAACCCCAGCGATTCGCCAGCCTCAACAGCCGGCCGCACAAAGATGATGCGCTTCACCAGCGAAGCCTTCAAACGCGCAACAGCGGCGGCAACCGCCAAAAAAGTCTTGCCCGTGCCCGCCGGGCCGATAGAGAATACTATGTCTGAATTGTCAATAGCGTCAAGATATTCACGCTGGCCGATAGTGCGCGGTTTGACCCCATTGGTCAGCGGGGTTTCCGATTCAGTTTCCGGGACGATAAGCGCTGCGGGCCCGTCACCGCCCTCGCTGATTATGCCGATGGCATAGCGGACATAATGTTCAGTGATCGCTTCGTCACTACCGCTTTTGAGCCGTACAAGGAGATCTGCGAAAAGTTTCTCAAGCCTGGTGACTTCACCGGGATTTCCGGTAAAGGTAATCTGCTCGCCGCGCGCGGTAATTTTGGCCTCAAAAAAACTCTCGATCAAGCGCAGATAGACGTCGTTCTGGCCGAACAACAGGCGCAGGTCAACATCGGCCAGTGAGAGCGAGCTTGTGATGTGCGTGTCGGGAAGCGGCGCCTGGTTGAGCTGACTTTTTGTGGATTGTTTACTCATAGATTGGCCGCATGCGGCCTGAGGAAAATATACCTAGTCCCTGGTTATTTTCAAGTGCAGTTCATCGAGTTGGCTCTGGTCGATCTCTGAAGGAGCGCCTTCCATCAGGGCGCTGGCGGCAGCGGTTTTCGGAAAAGCGATGACCTCGCGTATCGAATCCGCGCCGCACATGATCGCCACCAGTCTGTCCAGTCCGACCGCGATTCCACCATGCGGCGGCGCTCCGTATTCGAGCGACTTGAGCAGGAACCCAAACATGCGCTCGGCTCGTTCATCTGATATTCCCAGAACATTCAGGACTTTTTTCTGCAGGCCGCTGCGATTGATTCGAATACCACCGGAAGCCAGTTCACTGCCGTTGAGAACGAGGTCATACTGATTGGCGAGCGTCCTGCGCCAGGGGTGGTCTGGATCGGTTGGCGGCAATTGTGTTTTGAATCCTTGCTCAAAAAGGTGAAGGTCTTCGTCAATCGGGTGCGAAACTATGTTGTGCATGGCCTGCCAGCATTCGGCTTCTTCGTCATATTCAAATAGCGGGAAATG
>JADFNA010000435.1 GCA_022563625.1 Candidatus Zixiibacteriota bacterium | reverse complement strand
TGGCCTGGCGCTGTGAATCGTTAAAATACGCCGGCACAGTAATCACCGCCGCTGTTACCTTCTGCCCCAAATAATCCTCGGCATAGCGTTTCAGCGCCCCGAGCACCATCGACGAAATCTCCGCCGGAGGCCGGGGTTTGCCATCCAGAATGATTTCCACCGAACCATTGGCGGCCTTCTTGGTCTTGAAGGCGTAGTTCTTGGTTTCCTCGCGCACTTCATCAAACGCGCGCCCGATAAAACGCTTGGCTGATTGAATTGTGTTTTGCGGATTGGTTACCGCCTGCCGTTTAGCTATCTGACCGACCAACAGTTCGCCGGTTTTGCTAGTGGCAACTATTGACGGCGTCGTACGTCCACCCTCGCTGTTGGCGATCACGGTCGGCTCCTTGCCTTCCATCACCGCCAGACAACTGTTGGTCGTACCCAGGTCTATTCCAATTATCTTACCCATATTTTTTCACTCCTTTTTTGTTTTCTTGTCGATCATATCTTTCATCGTCTGTCACATTGCTGTGGCGCCCGAAGCGGTCGGAGCGCCCGAGGCGCGGCGAGGTCGGCCATAAATCGACCGGCCTCGCGTCGCATTCGCTCCCTGGCAGCCTACCGGACCTTAATCTCAATTTGCTTCGGTTTGGCCTCTTCAAGTTTCGGAAAGACAATCTTGAGCAGGCCGTCTTCGTAGTTTGCATCAATTTTGTCAACATCAACCGAGTCCGGCAATGTGAATGTGCGCTTGAATGACCCGCGTGAAATCTCACGCCTGAGGACACCTTCTTGTGTCTCCTCTTTTTCAAACTTGCGCTCACCGGAAATCATCAGTGTTCCATCATGGACCGTGACTTGAATGTCGCCCTTTTTCATTCCGGGAATCTCGGCCAATATGCTAAGCTCTTTGTCGCTTTCGCGCACATCAACGCGCGGGAAACTTACCTGCGGAACCGGGCCTTCGTTCAGCGGCCCCTCAAAAAACGCGCTTCTCGGGAACCAGTTTTGGATTTCATCCAAGAGTCCTCTGCCGAAAACTGTCGGAAACCTGTGTCTGATTAGTCTTGTCATTTTCTCCTACCTCCTTGGTTGTAGAAACCAGTGTTAAGTTGTTATTTCAGCCGTCCACTATTGTCCGACTGATCAGATGTAATACAAACATGGCGCCAACCGCCAAGAAATCGTATACGTCGCTGTGCTACAACACGTTACGCAATTTAGTAAGCGAAAGCCCCGTCTGCCATATACTGCCATTATCTGCCATAATAGCAGTCACGCAGTCAAAACAAAGCCATATTGGCAGTACCCTGCCATTATAGCAGTGTGCCCCGGACGTTCGTCCGGGTTTCATCAACCGGGCGGAAAGACGTTGGGGATTTTGAATAGAATCCGGTGCGGAGGTGATTGGTCCTCTTTATTGGCATTCAAACAGCGCTCGGCGCAGCATGAGCGATGCAATTCTGTCGATCGATGAATTACGAGCAGTCGAATTGAATTTAGGAAAATGGATTTCAAACCCGGACGAACGTCCAAGCCACCCAGCCGCCAAGTGCGGACCCAGAGCGCCCCAGCTAATCAAAAACTGAAACTAAGCCCCGCACGCAACTCTCCAGTATTGTACGAAATGCTCTCACCACGGGCATTGCTAACTACGCCTTCAAAAAAGATTTCTGTTGAGCCGGATACTCGCTCCATGTATCCAAGTCCGGCGCCAAAGGTGAACAAAGAGTTTGAAATCACTTGATTTTGTTGAGTCTGACTCGGGAATAAAAAAGATGAGCGTTCGATCTTCGTACTAAGCCGCCCCGCGAATGCCATCAGATACGGCCGAAACCAGCCGGGCAGAGCAAGGAGTCGAAATTCCGCCTGGATACTCTGTTGGACGTATTCAGTAGTGATGGGATCATCAACGAATTCGGTGCGGCCGTACCGCAGTCCGACCGAGGTGAATTCTGAGAGGTTGTAGAACCCGCGCAGCCCGAATCCGAAAGCGAAACCCCTTCCGTCGTCGCCCAGCGCCAGACCGACCGACGGTTGTATCTCGAAAGATCCGGTTCGCAGAGCTGGTCTATCGCGCGTGAGCGCGCTCAGAGGTTGAGACAGTGCCAATAATACTAACGCCGTTAACATTACATTCTTTTTCATAATATCTCCCGCCGTAAACGAATTCAAAGCTAACGCCTGCTCAAATCGCGCTCGCTTTCATTCACAACTCCTCAATTTCGATTCTGCCAATTACGCATAAACTCCATGTACTTTTTGAACGAATAACGGACAGCGGCGCCGGGTGTATCTTCAAAATCTTTCAGGGCTTGCAAACGCGGCGGACCAACTTCGTCAAAGTGAATCAGGTAATACCCGGAAGTTTCCAAAAAAATCGTACGTTTTGTGTTCACACTTTCCGGAGGCGCATCGAAAACCAGCTCGCACCAATCACCAACTTCGGGCATAACATGATATTCTGAATCGTTT
>JADFNA010000037.1 GCA_022563625.1 Candidatus Zixiibacteriota bacterium | reverse complement strand
GACGAGAAAACAGCCAACGCCAGGATTCCAATGAGAAGCCACAGGCTTCGGCTAACAGTTGTCAAAAAGGTCATTGTCATTCAACATTATTAGTTAGTCTTTCATAGGTCGCAACCGGACCTTGCTGCGCGACCGGTAACTTCTTACTGCTTTTTTAGGATTTGTGTGAGAGAATGAATCAGCAGCCAGTTGACCGGGCATCTTACCGCCAGAATTCACATACTCTGCTCAAGAAACGGCGCCAGCTGCCATATGGCAAGAGATTATTGTTCGCGGCGCAAGAGTGTGGATATGTTGGATAGAGCCGACCCATAGTCTTAATGTTCACGGCTAAGCATATGAGCTCAAGCAGATTGTGCCTTGACAAGAACCACAAAGTCCAAAATTCCATCCGCTGACTCTGTGGCCAGATAGGTTCCAAGGTTTTTAGCCAGAGTCAGCTCGATTCAAGAGCGCCAACGCTCTTGCCAGCCGGGGTTTCCTGACTTACATAGTCTTAGATGCGGACATGTCATCTGTCTGCGGGAAAGCGCGCTATGTCTGTCACTAACTTAATCAAAGATAATCTGCGCCGCGTGCATGAGCGGATCGGGGCTGCCTCAGCAAAGGCCAATCGGGACCCGGATGAAATTACTCTCATTGCGGTCAGCAAGTTCGCCGACGCCGATGCTATCCGAGAGGCATACCAGGCCGGCTGCCGAGATTTTGGTGAAAACCGGATTCAGGAATGCGCCGAAAAAGTCCTGGCGTTGAAACAAGAGCTGCCGGGCGCCAGCTGGCACATGATCGGTCATTTGCAGACGAACAAAGTCAAAAAGTCTCTGGAGCTGTTTGACATGATTCAGTCGCTCGACTCATTTCGGCTGGCCGAGCAAATCAATCGACGGGCAGCTGAGGCCGGACGGAGAATTGATGTTCTGGTTGAAGTCAACAGCTCAGGTGAAACGCAAAAAAACGGCCTGGCGCCAGATGAAATCGGGGAGCTAATCAATCAAATTTACCGGCTGCCTGAATTAAACCTGCGAGGAATAATGACTCTTGGACCACACACAGAAGATCAACCTGAGATTCGCCGCGCATTTTCTTTGACTCGGGAGCTGTTTGAAAGATTCTCAAAAACTTACAACCCGGAAAACGGCGGCCATCCACCGGTCCTGTCCATGGGCATGACGGCTGATTTTGAATTGGCTATTGCCGAAGGCGCAACGATGCTCAGAATTGGCACAGCAATCTTCGGTCAGCGGACATATTAGCAAGTATTATGGTTCGATTCACCGCCCCTTCGAGCCTGTGCTTTCTTCTTCTAAGTCATTGATATTAAACGATATGCCCAGAAGTTGACGGTCCCTTTGACTCCACGGAAAGTGGTAACAGTTCAAATACCGAACTGTTTGGCAGAATTAGCTCATGGACCGCCAAAAGCTTGCCAATTTGAAACATTGCGTTAAGTTTCACCTGCCAAACTGTCGAATACTAAAGATAGCGCCAAGCTGACGCGCCGCCCGCGTGGCGGAAAATTGGCGAGAGTGAGTTGTTTTTAGCGGACTGACTGACACCGCTTTTGTATACATCATGTCCCTGCCGCGCAAGGTGTTTTTTTCATGCCGGCGCAAGAGTTACTCCTGACGATCTCAATCCCGGCGGAATGAGTATCGACAGACAGCGGCAGAACGCATACATGTATCAGAATATCACAGCCAACGCTCAGCATGCAGCGCAAAAGCGATATGTATATTTATTGGGACCTTGCGCCGGAGACCGGCGCAAGAATCCCGCACACAGGGCAGGTCACAATAACAGCAATATGAAAGAGCCTGGACGGACAAAATGAATGGCGCTTCCAAAATCACACCGAATGAAATCCGCAACGCAAAGTTTTCAACTTCCCTCAGAGGATTCAAGCGTGAAGAGGTTGAAGAATACTTGAACCATGCGGCCGACGCGCTGGAAGACGGACTGAGCGCAGCCGCCGATTATCAGGAGCGCTACACTCATCTGCAGGAAAAGCACGAAAAACTCACCAGCATCGAGCGCACACTGAAATCAACTTTGCTGGAAGCTAAAAAGTCTGCGGCCTCGTTGATGGAATCCGCCAGAGCGGACGCCGAAGAGATTATCGCCGCAGCCCGCGACAAACAGCGCGCGATCGAAAACAAAGCCGTCGAGCGGGTCAATCTCATGCAGAAGAGTATTGAAGGTCTCAGCCAGAAACATGTTGATTATCAAAACAGCCTGTCTGAGGTGATCACCGGGCATTTGAAAACAATCCAAGCCATGCATGTGGAGTCTCCGGAAATTGACTCCGGCAAAGAAGCGCTCTCCGATATTAAAGATGATGAAATTGATAATGTCGTGGATTTTGAAGCCGGAGAGCCTGCCGACACTGTAAAAACTACAGACACTGAAAAACAACCGGCGCTGCAGAGCGCTCTCAGTAGTGACGAAAACAACGACTACGAAGTAACAAAGACCTGGAGAACTATTCAGGAAACGGACACCGACGGCCCTGCTTTAACTGCTGCGTTGGCGGACACAAATGATTCAGCGGATTTGTTTAATGAAAGTGAACTGGAGAATTACGAATCAGGCAGCGAAACACACACCGAGACATCTACGGCCGCAGTCCAATCTGACCGCGAAAGTAAAACGCCGGACAAAAAACTCCAGGGCGAAAAAACACAAGGGGAAAAAACACCAGAGAAAGTAGTCGATCAAATAGCGCGCGCCGTACTCTCGGCCACAAGCGCTCCGGACGCCGGTGAAGACACGAGCCATCAGACGACGCCTGTCACATCTGATAATTCGCCGGACGAAGACACACTCTACAAGAAACTTGCCCGCGAACATGATTCCGAGCGCGTGGTGACCGCTGAGGCTGCGAAAAATGTGGCGAAAAATACAAGCGCCGATTCGGACCCGAAGAAAAAACCCCCCAAACTACCCGGTCCGGGTCCGGACGGCATTTTGGTTTTCGGCCGCAAAGAAGACCGGGAGCGTTCTGTCGAAGAGAACGTGAAAGTCTTAAGAGATCTGGATTCGGTGATTGACCGATTCACCGAAGAGCTGGAGGATATCCGGCGAAAGTAAGACTAATACGATTTTGTTGTCCCCCTTTACTGGCGGCCCATCACCCGGGCCGCCTTTTTAATTTCATTGATCATTATTGATGCAAGTAGTTACCTCCAATTTACCACTCTCAACCCCCTTGACAGAATCGCGAATTCGGCCTAGATTATTCACGGTCTAATCCGCGAGGCTCACTGTGAGCTTCGTCCAACACTTACCTGCCTTTTTGAAAGGAGTTCTCACATGAAGCGTTGCCAAATGTTCTTTGTCACGCTTTGCGGTATTGCTATGCTATCCGCTGCTTCAGCGAACGCCGCTGTCCCGCAAACAATTAGCTATCAGGGTCGTCTGACTGACGCCGCCGGAGATCCGGTGCCGGATGTCCCAATTCGGGTCAAATTCATCATCTATCGCGACGCGGTAGGCGGAGCGATTCTCTGGAACTCCGGTACTCAGGTAGTAACCCCGACTGATGGGCTTTTCACTTACCCGCTCGGATCGAATGTTGTTCTTCCGGATAATCTCTTTACAGATACAATCAGATACCTGGGGATCACAGTGGACGTTGACCCGGAGTTGACCCCGCGCGAGAGATTTCGCACAGTCCCTTATGCCTATCAAGCTCTGCGGGCCGATACGGCAGACATTTCAGTAACGGTTTTTGACGGCGCGATCACGAGCGTCAAGCTGGCGGCAAACTCTGTCAAATCGGTCCATATAGTTGATGGCACAATCACCTCAACGGACATCAGCAACAGTACAATCACGGCAACGGACATGGCCGCAAACTCAGTGGGAGCAGCTCAAATCCAAAGTAACGCTGTCAATAACAGCAAGATGACGAATAACTCCATTGGCTCCGCTGAAGTGATTGACAATTCGCTAACAGCAAGTGATCTGGCCGCTGGCTCCGTCACTGGCAGCGAAATAGCAACAGACGCTGTCAACAACAGCAAGATGACGAATAACTCCATTGGCTCCGCTGAAGTGATTGACAATTCGCTGACCGCCGCTGATCTGGCCGCTAATTCGGTCGGCGTCAGCGAAATAGCAGTAAACGCTGTCAATAACAGCAAGATGACGAACAACGCCATAGGATCCGCTGAAGTGATTGACAATTCACTGACTGCCGCTGACCTGGCCGCAGGTTCGGTCGGCGCTAGCGAACTCGCCACTGGCTCGGTTGTCGGCGGTTTCGGTGGAGATATACTCGACAACACAATCACATCCGCTGACCTGGCCGCGGGATCTGTGGGTCTAAGTGAAATCGGGCCTAACGCAATAATTTCCTCAAGAGTTGTCAACGGTTCCCTATTCGATATTGACCTGGGCGATGAGCCCGGCGTGGCGCAGTCCGTTTCATCAACCGGAATCAACCTGACAGGTCCGGTTCAGGTTCTGTTATCGAGAAGCCTGATAGCCCCAACAAATGGATTTGTCTTGGCAATCGCGACGTTTGAGGTAAGTATCTTTCACACCTCGGGTACTTTTTCAGCAGCTGATTTTGGTGTGTCCACTTCGTCTACAACGTTTCCGTTTGCCGGAAGTAGGCGGTGGGGAATCTCAAATCTATTGGCTAATGGAACAAGAGAAGTAGTAATAACAGTCTCACGCATGTTTTCAGTGGGCCTGGGCCCCACAACCTTCTTTTTCCTGGGGGACAAAGCTAGTGGAGCCAATAATCACAACGTTGACGACATGTCTCTCTCTCTCGCCTTTTTCCCAACTTTATACGGAGGTTTTTCACTGGAGCCGCCTTCGCCACCAGGAAACTCTGAACAGGATGAAAGACTCCATGAGACACCGGATGGTCAACCAGTGAAACCGGTTGACAAGTAGAAGAATCTGAGTAAGTTTAAGGAGGAATCGTTTTCCCCTAGAGAGGATACTCACCTATGAAAAAAACACTCATAATTGCATTACTGGTCGCTTTTGGATGTATGCTTGTCACCGGGGCTGTATTGGCCGCCAAGAAATCCGGCAAAACCCCTGTCAAGAAGGAACTTAAGAAGGCAGCCCCAACCAAGAGCGCGGCCCAAACCAAGGCGAAATCTTCATCCACCGCCCAGAGTTCCAGCAAGGCGCCCACAACCAAGACCAGCAAAAAGGAAAAGAAGAAACCCGCCAAACAGACTGGCAATTCGACCGTTGTCTCACCGGCACCAGTCAAACAGACCGATATTTTTCAGGATTTTATCGATCCGGAAGTCGGCCTCAGCGGCTCTCAAACCGGCGAAGAAATCAACTGGCAGGCGATCACATCGGGCGGCGGATTCAGCTCCTCGACCAATTTTGGCATGCTAAGCGCCATCGGCCAGACAGCGGCAGGTCCGTCCAGTTCGACTAACTTCAACCTCAACAGCGGCTTTGTGCAAAACTTTGGCTTTGGTTGCTGTGTCAACGCGGGTGACGCTAACGGCAGCGGCTCAGTGAACATCGCTGATGTTACGTTTCTGATCGCGCGCATTTTTGCCGGAGGCGCCGCCCCGGCTTGTTGCGAAGAGGGGGACGCCAACGGCAGTGGGTCGGTTAACATCGCGGATGTGACCTTTCTCATCGCACGTATTTTTGCAGGAGGCCCGCCACCGATTTGCGGCCCCGTGGGCATGACCTGCTGATCTGGCTGAAAAACACAAAGTTATTGAACAAAGTAGAAATAAGCGGCCGGTGTTCTCACCGGCCGCTTTCTTTTTGTGCGGGCTTCTTTGGACAGACCTTGCCAGACCCAAAGCTCGCTCTATCTATGGCGCTTGCTCTGGCGCTTGCTTTTTTGTCAGTCTGCCCTATCGTTTCAGTTGCCGCTCAGCGGAGACGGAACGGATGAGACGACTGACATGAGAGGATATGAGGGCGTGACCGAACAGATACAGAAAATCAAAGAAGCTCACAAATATATTCGAACTAAGACCGATTTCGAGCCGAAGATCGGCGTCATTCTGGGCACCGGGCTGGGTTCGTTGGTTGATGGACTCAAACAGGCCTGCGTTATTCCCTATGATGATATCCCGCATATGCCGGTCTCGACAGTCGAATCACATCACGGCGAGCTGCTTTTTGGAGAGTTGTCGGGCAAAAACGTCGTCTGTATGCGCGGGCGCTTTCATTTTTACGAAGGCTATGACATGAAACAGGTCACTTTCCCCGTGCGCCTGATGAAGGTCCTGGGAATAGATACGCTGATTGTCTCAAACGCCTCGGGCGGGGTGAATCCTGTTTTTCGCGCAGGAGATATTATGCTGGTTTCGGATCATATTAATCTGTTTCCGTCAAATCCGCTGATAGGTCCCAATGATCCAAAACTGGGGGTGCGTTTTCCGGATATGTTCGAGCTGTACTCTCCTCAGCTCAGGACGCTAGCCCGCCAGGTCGCGCTTGAGACCGCAATACCGCTACAGGAAGGCGTCTATGCCGGGCTGACCGGGCCTTGCTTGGAAACTGCGGCGGAGTATCGCTATTTGAGAATTATCGGGGCCGACGCGGTTGGGATGAGCACGGTCCCGGAAGTGATAGCGGCCCGGCATCAGGGGACCCGGGTCCTGGCCTTTTCGCTGATTACGGACATGGGCTTGCCCGATGCCATGCGTCCCTGCTCGATTGAAGAGGTGCTCAAAGTGGCCGGTGAGGCCGAGCCGAAGCTCAAAAGCCTGATCGCGGGCTGCCTGCAAAGGATGTAATCGGCCGGGACTCCCTGCCGATATTATATAGTAACGGATTACAGGTAATATGGACCGCAGACGAGTGGAGTGAAAAATGTTCAAGACCAACAAAAGTATCATAACTGTCGCGCTGGGTATTCTTATCTGCGCGGCGCACACCGCCGGCGCATACACGGATGAAGATTTCACACAACTTGTAGAACTGAACAGCCGCCTGCAGGAGGCCGAGGCGAGTGTTTTTGCGCCGAAAAACTTTGCGGAATATCAAAAGCATCATGCCAAGTTGAATAAATTGAAAAGTCAGAACGCAAAGGCTGATAAAATTGACAAGGCGATTGAAAAGTGCCGCGAGTTTGGCGAAAATGCGCTCAAAGCGACTGACGTCACTAAAAAGGCGCTGTCTGAATATCTGGAGCCGCGCGAAAGAGCTATCGCCGCCAAAGCCCCGGACCTGCAGCCAGCGCTGTATAGTAAAGGCGAAGCGCAGTTTATCAAAGCGACTGCGAAGATAGAACGCGGAGATATAAAAAATGGACTCAAGCAAGTCCCAAAAGCGCTGCCGATTTTTGACCGGGCTGAACTCGAAGCGATACGATCACAGGTCTTAAACGAGGCCGACAGGCTTATCGCGACGGCCATACAGGACCAGGCCAAAAAGTACGCGTTGATCACACTCGACAAAGCAACCAGCCACCGCGCGAAATCCAGCGCGATTATCGACGTAGACAGATACGACCGCGCCGCCGCCGAATCCGAAGCAGCCGTGGCAGAATATGAGGCCCGTCACGCCACGGAATTGGCTCAGCGTGTGCGGTCACTCAAGAAAAATGACCAGGCCTGGGAGCAGATTATGCTCAGCTATGAGATTTTCATGCAGCAGGCGGCCGATGGACGGAAGCTGAAGCTGAACTTCGACATGGGCTCATCGGCAGCGGCAAAGCAGCTTTCCGCCGAAATGGTCATGTTGACTGACAGTATCAAGTCTCTTGACGCGGCGCAAACTGACTTCAGAAACCGTGTCACAGAGCTTTGCGCCCGACTGGGTATCGATTACGACAAGTCTGAAGGCGTGGGCGCTGCCGGGACAGCGGGGGCCGCGTTAGAGGCGCTGGAAAGTGAATTTGGAACTCTTGTGCGCGAGCTGGATGATGTGCGCGGCGAGGTGCGCCTGACAAAGAGCGATCTGAAGCGAACTCGGGAAGAAAAGGAAACCGCCTCGGCAATTCTGGCGGTTAAACAGGATGAAGAGCGGAGATTCAACGAGACTAAATCGCTGTTCGCACCGACTGAAGCGCTGACGCTCTATAATGCATCAAGGGACATTGTTATCCGTCTGCGCGGCCTGACATTTAGCAGCGGCAGATTCGAACTTGAAGAGAGGCATAATAATCTGCTCTCAAAAGTGACCAAGGCGCTCGTGACATATGAAGGCAGGCAGGTGATAATTGAAGGACACACCGACAACACGGGTTCATCAGGGATAAATCGCAGCCTGTCAGAAAAACGGGCGCTGGCGGTCATGGACTATCTCCGCCAGTCAACCGGGCGGCCGGCTTCTGACTTCCGGGCAATAGGCTATGGCGCAGAAAAGCCGGTGGCCAACAATCAGAGCAGACAGGGCCGCGCCGAGAACCGCCGAATTGACATTGTCATACTCCGCTAGTCACGCAATCGCCGGCGATAATAGTTCAAGAGAAAGTGAAACATGGCCCGAATTATCAAATGTATCTGTCATGGAACGACTTTTGCCCGGCTTAAGAAAATCGCCGAAGCCGAAAAACTCCACACAGTGGAAGAACTGCAAAGGCGGGCAACATTTGCCGAAAACTGCCGACGCTGTGTGCCGTATGTCAGAGCGATGCTGCGAACCGGCAAAACAGAATTCGATATTCTTGATGAACAGCCCGATGAGACCCTTCCGGCAGCCACCGCGACAATCACAGGTGAGGCTGAAAATTACGGTGACGAAGATGAACTGTAGTCCGAATTGACTCCTCAGAGGCAGTCTGTTCTAAGCTTTACAACACCCACCGAGCATATATATTAGTCGCGCGCCAGCGAATCTGGCGTGTTCGCATAATCTCCTGCATTCTGCGCTTGCACAGGTTTTCGAACAAGCACATAAAAAACGGGAACTCTATCGAGAGCAAGTGATGGCATTCAGACAGTTTGGCAAAGAGTTCAGCTGGCCAAAGATTGAGGAAGAGATTCTCAGTTTCTGGGACGCTGAAGATATTTTTGGAAAATCCTGTGAAGCGGCCAAAGACCGTCCGCAATTTGTCTTCTATGAAGGCCCGCCGACCGCCAACGGTAAACCGGGTTTACATCATATTATCGCACGCACAGTCAAGGACCTGATCTGCCGCTACAAATCCCTGCGGGGATTTCGCGTCGACCGCAAAGGCGGTTGGGATACGCACGGGTTGCCGGTCGAAATTGAAGTTGAAAAACGACTGGGACTGAAAAATAAACAAGAGGTTTTCTCCTTTGGGGTAGCGGAGTTCAATAAGGAATGCCGCAAATCGGTTTTCACCTATCTGGAAGACTGGAACCGGATCACGCGCCGCACCGCATTCTGGCTGGATCTGGAAAATCCGTATATTACGCTTGAGAATAAATATATCGAGTCGGTCTGGTGGATACTCAAAGATTTCTTCGACCGCGGCTTGATCTATCAGGGACACAAGACACTGCCGTTTTGCCCGCGCTGTGAAACCGGGCTGTCCTCACATGAGGTGGCGCAGGGCTATGAAGAAGTCTCCGATCCATCTGTGTTTGTCAAAATGCATTCCTCCGATGGCTGCTATTCTTTCCTGGTCTGGACAACAACTCCCTGGACACTGCCGTCAAACATGGCGCTGGCGGTGAAAGCTGACGCTTCGTACGCGCTGGTTGAGTATGAAGGTGAAAAGCTCCTGCTGGCCGAAGAGCTGCTTG
>JADFNA010000434.1 GCA_022563625.1 Candidatus Zixiibacteriota bacterium | reverse complement strand
GTTCAAAAGGAACACGGCGTACTGGCCTTCCCCGAGGGCACAGCCTGCGCTGAGATTATCATCGCCGGCGAGGAAGGCGGCTCGAAAGCCAAGCATGTCTTTCTGGGACTCGGGCTGGGGGCGGTATACAAAATCCTGATGAATGGCGTGCGCGTCTGGCCCGAATCGCTCGAACATCACCTCACGAAATTTCTCAAAGGCGGTGTACTCTCGATTGAGGCCACTCCTGCGCTGTTTGGCGTCGGCTATATCCTCGGCCCGCGCGTCGCCGGATACATGCTTTCCGGCGCCGTGCTGGGTTACCTGGGCATCGGTCCCCTGCTGTCGTTTATTGGATCGTATCTGCCCGAGGGCGTGGCGATTCCGCCGGCGACAGTTGCCGACACGCATCTGTCACAGATGAACGCCGACGAATTGCGGACGTTTTACATTCGCTATCTGGGAATCGGCGGTGTGTCAGTCGGCGGGTTTATCGCGCTGCTGCGCGCAGGGCCAACCATCGTTCATTCATTCGGGGCCGGTATCAAGCAAATCCTCGAACGCACCGGCGTCAAGAAAAAGACTGTCACTTCCAGAACCGACAGCGACCTGCCGATGAGCTGGGTGATTTTCGGCGCGCTGGCGATTGCGCTGGTCATCTTTTTCCTGCCGGGAATCAATACCACCTTTATGGCTGGTCTGGCGGCGATTATGTTCGGCTTCTTGTTTGTCGTGGTCGCCGCACGCATTGTCGGAGAGATCGGCTCGACCAACTCTCCGGTCAGCGGTATGACAATTGCGACACTTTTGGTGACCTCATTCATTCTGATTAGCGCCGGAGCCAGCGGGGTTATCGGCATGGTGGCGACACTATCAGTCGGCACAGTGGTCTGTATCGCCGTCTGTATGTCCGGTGATATAGCGCAGGATTTGAAAACAGGCTTTTTGCTCGGCGCCACGCCGCGAAAGCAGCAGTTGATGGAATTCATTGGTCTGCTGTTTCCGGCCGCGGCCATGGGATTCACCATCTTTATCCTCAATGACGCATTCGGTTTTGTCCAGTCCGCCGAACACCCCAATCCTCTCGCCGCGCCGCAGGCCAACGCAATGGCGACAATCGTCGAGGCGACATTCGGCTCCGGATTGCCTTGGCCGCCGATTATCGCCGGGGGAATGATTGCCCTCGGCATCGAACTGCTCGGCATTCGCTCGCTCCCGTTCGCCATCGGCATGTACCTTCCGCTGTCACTCTCGACGCCAATTTTCGCCGGTGGGATTCTGCACTGGTTGATAAAACGCAGCAAAGACGACACGGCAACAATCGGCAAGCGCCATCAGAAGGGCATTTTGTTTAGCTCTGGTCTGGTGGCCGGTGATGCCCTGATTGGCGTGATGGTTGCCGCACTGGTGGCCGGTGTTGGCTCATACCGCGAATACTTCGAGGCGCACGGTGGGCGTGACACAAGCCTCAGCGGCGAGTACGGTGTCTGGTTGTCACTGGCGCTGTTCGCCGGGATGGCCGTCTTCGGCTATCGTTATTTCACGAGTAATCGACACGACTAAGAGCGCCGCCCCGTGTTAGCTTCACTGAGACAGCAAATCGCACACAATCCCTGGCCGGTGGCGATTTTCTCAGCCGCCTTTCTGGTGCGCTTGATCTATATCATCGAAAAAGCGCTGAATGATCCGAGTTTCGCCTTCCCCATGGTCGACGAACTCTCGCACTGGGTCCGGGCCAACGAAATCCTGAACGTGAGTTTCTGGGGTGACGGCGCCTGGTTTCGGGCGCCGCTCTATGCCTACTTCCTTGCTCTATTGACAAAACTCACCGGCTTTTTGTCGGCCGCCGGTGAACCGCCTATGGCGCAGTTGTTCGCAATCCGAACTCTGCAGGCGCTGCTGGCGGCCTGGACTGCGACACTGGTATTCAAACTCGGCACAGAGACTATTTCAAAGCGCGTCGGCGCCTTTGCCGGGCTGGCCTATGCCTTCTATGGCGCTCTCGTGTTCTATGAAACCATGCTGCTTATTCCGGTCTTGTTTATTTTCCTGTTAGTCAGCGCGACTCTCAACTTCATGCGCTGGGTGGAGAAGCGAGAAAATAAACTCCTGCTTTACGCAGGATTACTGTATGGCCTGGCGGCGATTGCGCGGCCGAATATACTGCTGGTCATGCCGCTTCTGGCGCTGGTGGTCTTCTATCAACTGCGCGAGAAAAAATATTCAACGCGAAATCTAAAATACACGCTCAAACATGTGGCCCTCCTGACTGTCGCTGTGTGTCTGCCGGTCTTTTCTGTCACCCTGCGCAATATCATTGTCACCGGCGAAACGACACTAATTTCCACCCAGGGCGGAGTGAATTTCTATCTCGGCAATAACTCTGAGGCGACCGGCCTGACTATGATCTTACCGGAAATCGAACTTGATGAGTCAGTGAGCTGGTCGCAGTTCACGGTTGTGACTCAGCGTATAGCAGAAAAGGAGTCCGG
>JADFNA010000433.1 GCA_022563625.1 Candidatus Zixiibacteriota bacterium | reverse complement strand
GATTTGGCGGAGCCACTGGCGCGGGCGTTCGCCGGGTCGCAGGATTTGCCGCGGCCGTTTCGGCGCTATCAGGTCGGCCAGGTGTGGCGTTTTGAAAAACCGGGGCCGGGGCGCTTTCGTGAATTCTATCAGTTTGATTTTGACACGGTGGGCAGCGCTTCTATGGCCGCCGACGCGGAATCATGCGCGCTGGCCTGTGATGCTCTAGAAGCTCTTGGGTTTCGGCGCGGCGAATATATAATCAGAGTGAACAACCGCAAGGCGCTTCAGGGAACGCTGGAAAGCGCCGGGCTGGGCGAATCTGATATTAGTGATGATAGCTCACAGGTGTCGATTGCGCTGAGGGCGATTGATAAACTTGATCGGATTGGCATTGACGGTGTCAATCAACTGCTGGACGCAGGGCGCAAAGACGAATCCGGTGATTTCACGGCCGGGGCCGGGCTTGATAAGGCGCAGATTGACATGCTCGGTAAATACTTGCAGGCTAAGGATTCGAACCGGTCAGACGTGTGTGACAAACTTGAAGCTTTAGCTGGCAAGTCGAAAACCGGCGCAGAAGGTGTCGCGGAACTCAGAGAGATTGACCGTCACCTTGCCGCGCTCGGTTATCAGGCTGACCGGGTTGAGTTTGATCCGACGATTGTCAGGGGGCTGGGGTATTATACCGGGCCGGTGTTTGAAGGTGTCATTACAAAACAGTTGACTGATAAAAAAGGCGTTACTCGCGATTTTGGTTCGGTGTTTGGCGGCGGGCGCTATGACACACTGGTGCAGCGTTTCACGGGCCAGGCGGTCCCGGCTACGGGCGCGTCGATTGGCATTGACCGGCTGCTTGAAGCAGCCAAACTGTTGCAAACATCGAAAGCGCGCAACTCAACCTCGGATGTTTTGGTGACAGTGATGGACACAGAGCGCATTGATGATTATTTGAAACTGACACAACAAATACGAAGCGCCGGAATAAATGCAGAGATGTACCTTGGGTCCCGGAATCTTGGCAAACAACTGCAATACGCAGACCGCTGCGAGATTCCGCTGGCGATAATTGCCGGATCGGAAGAATTTGAAAGCGGCCAGTATCAGATTAAAGACCTCGAACTGGGACGGCAGTTGGCCGCGGAGATTTCCGATCACGAACAATGGCGCAAAGGGCGGCCGTCACAACAGCCGGTCATGGCTGGCGAGTTGATAGCAAAGCTCAAAGAGTTACTCAAACGGTGAACTCAATTCCTGTGGAAAATACAATCCTGTGACTGGCGGCGAAAAGCATTCAGCGCTTGTTCTCGGGGACAGTCCGTTAACAATTGAAGATATTGTTTCGGTGGCGCGAGAGTATCGGCCGGTGAGCGTGTCTGATGGCGCCCGGCGGCGCATTCGCCTTTCGCGCGCTGTTGTTGACACATTGTTGAAACATGATGTCAAAGTTTATGGCATCACCACCGGATTTGCCTCGCTGAGACACACCCGTATCAGCCCGGAGAAGGCTGGCAAGCTTTCCGAAAATCTGATCAAGTCGCATGCCTGCGGAGTGGGAGGGCCGTTTGATGAAGATGTGGTGCGTGCTGCAATGCTTCTGCGCGCGCAGACATTTTCTCTGGGTTATTCGGGCGTGACTGAGAAACTGTGCGACACAATAGTTAAAGCGCTGAATAATAAGATTTATCCGTTCGTTCCCGAGCAGGGTTCGGTTGGGAGTTCCGGTGATCTGGCGCCGTTGTCCCACTTATTTTTGGCGTTGATTGGTAATCCGTACGGAATGATTCATAGAAGAAATGTTGAGACAAGCTGGCAAGTAACGAGCGCTATGAGGAGGGGTGGCGGAGAATATATTTCACATGCGCGGCGCGAGGACTTCGTTACTCTGGGTGATCTATCAGGAGAAACACCGCTTGCGCCGTTGTCTCTTCAGGCCAAGGAAGGACTGGCGGCCACCAATAGCGCTGCATTTGCCACTGCGCTGGCGGCGCTGTCTGCATTTGATGCAGGCCGGTTGATTGAAAGTTCGGAGTTGATCACGGCGCTGAGCTTTGAGGCGCTGCAGGCTGTGCCGGATGCGCTTGATGACAAGATTGCGAACAGCCGTCCGTATGCGGGACATTCCGCCAGCGCAAGGGCTATTCGAACAGCGCTCGATAATTCTGATATGTGTCCGGGCTATGTCATTTCGGGGTTCAACATGGCTGAATACAATCAAGCGCTGATCGGTTTGACTCAAACGCTGGCTGAAAACCGGGATGGCGCTGATGCAAAGTCTGCCGCTGCGCTTGAAGGGTTGCTGCAACAAATGCGCGAGCGCCAGGGGAAGATTCCTGGAGAGCTTCGCCAGGCGCGCGCCGAGCGAAGCGGGCAGAGCGAAAGCCTGCCTGCGCGTGATGCGGAACTGGTCATCTGCCGTATGGCCTTTGCCTCGGTTACGGAATCCTGGGAACGGCTTTTGGGCTGGGGTGAAGGCGATAATAGCGCCTCGGAGT
>JADFNA010000036.1 GCA_022563625.1 Candidatus Zixiibacteriota bacterium | reverse complement strand
AAATTCGACTATTATTTTTGTGCTGATGATACCGAAGTGAAAAGAATCACTGGAGTCGAAGTCCGGGGCCTGCATGACCTGGCTTCAGATGCAATTATATCTTCCGTTTTCCCGCATTATCATGAAGTAGCGCACGCCCTGGTCAATTACCGGCTGCAAACTCTCCCATTGACAACATTGCCCTTTCTTCGCGAGGGGCTGGCCACATATCTGGGCGGCCGGGCCAACCGCGCCCCTGCCAGTTTACTGGAGATGGCGGCCTACCTGTATCGGTACGAATTTGTCAGCGTGGACAGTCTGCTGGAGATGATGGCCTTCCACTCAGATCATGATGCAAGCATCGCCTATTCTGGCTCGGCGTTGTTTGTCAACTTCCTGGTTGACCGTTTTGGTTTCGGACGTGTTCTGGATCTGTATATTAGTCTCTCTGGCGGTTTCGTCAGGACTGCGGCGATTCGCTCCGAAACGGTACGGCGTGAAACACTCAAACACTTGTCGGTCAGCTGGGAGGAAGCGCTGGAAGAGTTCACTGAAAAGTACGTATCCGGCGAGTTCAGCCAGACGGAGGACTATCCACACCTCCGTCCGGAGAGTCAATGGCCTGAACAGAGCGAGAGCCACGGGAGCGGCAGCCACAAAATCACCAGCGCCAGCCTGCCGGGCGCCGTCATTTCAATCATCGGACAGCGTATATTCGTAAGAGGACTGCCGAACGGCTCGGGCGTTCCCACAGGCACCGTTTTCCTGGGGGGCGGACGTGATATGGATCTGCTGGCCAGCGATTTGTTTGATGAGCAGTTTCAACGTCAATCCGACGGGCAGTCTGCAGGGCGGGTGTTTCCCGGACGGCGCTTTGCGGTCCGTTTTGACCAAAATGAGGCGGGCCTGTATGATTATGCAACCTCCACCCTTGTGGCCAAATACATTTCTTCATTTGACCCGCTGTCAACCTATTTCAACGCCGAAGACACTACAGTCTCGTTCAGCTTCCCCTATCGTCTGTGTGGCGGTTCCCCGTCACTCCTGAAAGAGCCAATCTACTTTGATGAATAAATGGGAACAGGTGGCCTCCGAGATTTCACTCTGGAACAATTTTCCGGATGACATGAATAACAAATAGTAAAGCGCTCAGAGTGCGAACAGCCCATTGCGGCAAGATTCGCGCAATCGGGTCGATATATATAGCATGGATCAGTCAATGGCGAAAGTGAAATCAAAGATGGTGTTAGACAACCAGGTGTCTGACAAACGGGTGTCTGACAAAGATGTATCCCGCAAAGACGTAACACAAGATGAATTGGCGCGTGTGATATCGATGGGCGAAGAAACCGGCGCAGTCAAGTATGACTACGATTTACTGGTCATCGGTTCTGGTCCATCGGGTGAACGGGCAGCGCTTCAAGCGGCAAAGCTCGGCAGGCAGGCCGCGATTGTAGAAAGGAAAACTGTCATTGGCGGTGTGATGATCCACACCGGGACCCTGCCCTCAAAGACGTTGCGCGAAACCGTGCTGTATATTGCAGGTCTCAAGCAGCGTTCTATTTATGGCCTGCACTTTGAAATGAAAAGCAAACTCACCGTCAGCGAGTTGATGCACCGCAAAGATAACGTCATCCAAAAAGAGATGGAAGTTATCAAAGACCAGCTCAGCCGCAACGGAATAGAAGTGATCACCGGCGATGCCGTCCTGACATCGCCCCATCGGGTCATCGTTTCAGACGGCCCGGTCACCAACCGCGTCATCAGCGCCAGTAAGATCATCATTTCGGTCGGCGCCCGGCCGTATCATCCGCCGGGAGTAAACATCGACAACAAGTATATCTACGACGGCGAATCTATTTTGGGACTCGATGAAATCCCGCGCACTATGACAGTCGTTGGCGGCGGCGTGATCGGTTGCGAATACGCCAGTATTTTTGCCCATCTGGGGATTAAGGTTACCCTGCTGGACACGCGGGACCGATTGCTGCCGTTTCTGGATAACGAAATCTCAGACGTGTTGACTCATTTGATGCGCAAATACCGTGTTAAGATACTTCTTGGCGACGGCGCCAAGGAGATCTCGGTGCGCAATAACAAGGTCGTGACTATAACTGATTCGGGACGCCAGATTGTCTCCGACCGCCTGCTGTATTCAGCGGGACGCAGCGGCAACACCGAAGACATTGGCCTGGAAAATCTCAATATAGAGACTGACAAGAAGGGTCTGATCAAAGTCGACGAAAACTTTCAGACCGCCTGTGAATCTGTCTACGCGGTGGGAGATGTCATCGGCTTTCCTTCACTTGCCTCGGTCTCGATGGACCAGGGCCGTATTGCCAGCTATCATGCCTTGCGCCGGGCGGACTCTCCCTGGCAGCACTCAATGAATGAACTGATGCCATATGGCATCTATACCATCCCGGAATTATCACTGGTCGGCGAGACCGAAGAATCTGCGCGCAAATTAGGCGAGGAGTTCGAGGTTGGCATCAGCCGTTTCCAAGAACTCGCCCGCGGCCAGATTATGAATGACCAGGACGGGCTGCTAAAACTCGTTTTCCGCCGCAGCGATCTGAGACTGCTGGGGGTGCATATCATCGGAGAGCGCTCAACCGAATTGATACATATCGGCCAGGCGGTGATGTCGTTTAACGGCACTATCGACTACTTTATTGATTCTGTTTTCAATTATCCCACGCTGAGCGAAGCTTACAAAGTCGCGGCGCTGGATGGCATCTCACGCTTGGGATGACGGTTGAGATGACGGTCGTCCGCCAAAAAAGCGGGGACCGGCCTCCTTTAGCTTTTCAACTTCTCCAGTAAATCATTCACCAGCGCCGCTTCAGGTATGTTTGGCGCCACACGCTGCATGTACGACAGGTATGCGCGCGCGCGCTCAACTTCACCCTCTTGATACGCAATCAATCCGATGATCAGGTAGGAATATACATTGGAAAAATCAGATTCATAGAGCAGATACGCGAATCTCCTGGCTTGCTCGAACCTGCGCCCCTCGTACGCCATCATTCCCATCCGCATCAGCGCCTCGGGATCATCGTTAGACCACTGATAGGCCATCTCATATCGCACACGGGCGCTGTCCGCTGCCCCCAGCCCTTCCAGCGCCCGCCAGATGTCGCCTTCGTGTATGAGATACGTGTAACTATCCGGTGACAGTTCGCGCGCCTTTGAAATGCTCACCAGCGCCTCAGTCAGCCGGCCCAGGGACAGATAGACGCGGGCCTGGGTGGCCCGCAGAGGCGCCCAATGCGGATGGGTTGCCAGCAAGAATTCCAATCGTCTCAGCGCCGCAGTGTGTTGTCCCACCCGCACCAGAGCCAACACCGATTCATGGTCCAGATACACCGGCGATTTGGATTTGAAGTTTTGTTCCCAGTGGTCGGCGGTTGGAAAATCTTTCACAAAGAAAAAATGATCGCGAAAGTTAATCAACCCGCTCAGATAACGTTCGCTTCGCCGCTGATAGTCATGGTCAATATACCTCACTGACCCTTCTACCGAGTACATGGCAGGGACGATTGAGAGAAACGAAGCAACTGATGTCACCAGCAGCGCTCCGGTCAGTTTCCGGCCTGTTGTGACATTGGCGCCGCGTATGACACTTTTGTTCCACAGGTATCCGGCCAGGACAAGCGCGGGAATAGAAAACGGAGCCAGTGTGGTTACCTCACGCACAGCGCCGCCGGGGAAATCAGCGATGAATATCCAGACAGCGGCGGCGATAGCCAGCGCCCCGAGGCAGCTGGCAAGATGATCGGCCCGCTCAAAGAAAAAATAGCGCAGACACAGCCAGAACAGCGCCGGGGCCATCGGCCAGAGGAAAAGTCCGCTATTGGCCAGGTCAAAGAATCTTGAAAGGCTAAGCAGGCTATAGTTGAACTCAGGGGGTTTTCCTCCCGGCAGCGCCAGGCGCGCCTGGGTCCACATGTTTTCGGACCCGAGCTGGTACACATAAAAAACCAGCGCCACTAGCGCCCCCAAAAAGAGCGCTCCCCAAACACGTTCGCGGCGGCCGCCGGGGAATAGCGCGATTCCAAGAACGAAAAATATCGGTGGGATGAAAAACACCAGTTGGGCCAGATACAACGGCCCGGACGCCGCACAAAGCGCCAGGACAAGCGCGTATTTCAGGCGTTCAGGTTTTTCAGTTGATTGCACCGCCGCCAGCGAGAGCCAGATCAACAGTGACACATAGAACACCGCCGGCGCCTGAAGCTCCCCGGCTCCAAAAAAGAGTGTGGCTGCCCCGCCGAAAAACAGAAAAGCAAACAGCGCCACGCGCTCACGGTGGGTTTTGCCCAGCCTGGCTATAATTAACAGCCAGAGCCAGATGCAGCCGGCGCCGCTGAGAACAGAAGTGATGCGAAAAACCAGAGCCGCATCGCCAAGCGCCCGGTCGCTTATGCCGGCGGTTAACTGATACAGCGCTACAGTAAGTTGTGTCGCCAGATATTCATATTCGTGCACAAAAGGCGTCGTCCGTTGGACAAGATTGCCGATACGCTCATATCCAATGGCGAACAGATGGCTGTTTGATGACATCAGCCAGAAGGTTACGCCACCTGCCAGCGCAGCCAGCGCCGCGCCGCGACTCGAGACCAAAAAACTACACACTTGTTCAATGCGGCTGCTGTGTTGTGACTGCAATGGTTGAAGCATAATCCAGAGCAGCGCCAGCGCCGACAAGGAAGCCAGTATGATTACATAATATACCGGCGCGAACGCAAGGTGATTCAATCCCCACCACTGCGCATCAATTAGCGCAAAGAGAAACCGTACAACCAGAGGCGCCGCCAGTATGGCTGGCCAGAACCAGGGGGAAGATATTGCCCGATGGCCAGCGGTATGGTGAATATGTTCGGCCACAGGAGGAATAACGCAAGGGTGGAGTGTGTTTGCTTGAAAAAACTGGCCTAAAATTCGCGGCGGCCCTCAAGCGCCTGCGAAAGAGTCAAAACATCGGCATATTCCAGGTTCGCGCCGACCGGAATCCCGCGCGCGATGCGGGTGACCTTAACCTCAAGCGGCTTGAGCAATTTCGAGATATACATCGCTGTCGCCTCACCTTCCACGCTGGTATTGGTGGCAAGAATAACTTCTTTGGTTTCATCGCTAATTCTGTCCAACAACGCTTTCAAGTGAAGATCGTCCGGGCCGATTCCATCGAGCGGCGACAGCCGGCCGCCGAGAACATGATACAACCAATTGCAGGACTCAACTTTTTCCAGTGACGGCACATCGAGCGCTTCCTCGACAACGCAAATCACCGACCGGTTTCGTTTTTCATCGAGGCAGATATAGCACGGAGAACTTTCACTGATATTGTGGCAGATGTCACACTCGCGCACTTTTTCTTTCACCGCGCGAATCGCATCGGTCAGATCGCCGGCTTCCTCTGCCGACATTTTCAAAATATGAAACGCCAGGCGCCCTGCGGACTTGGGTCCGATTCCCGGCAGTTTGCCGAGCAGCGTAATTAATCGTTCAACTGAGGCGGCGCTGCGATACATAAGTTTGCAAGATTATTTTGAGTTCGTATGAATGAAAAGCTATTTCAGAAAGGCAGATTCAGACCGGGAATAGCCAGTCCACCGGTCAGCGATGACATCTTTTCCGCCTGCGCCTCGGAAACTTTTTGATGCGCCTGGTTAACCGCAGCCACCACCAGGTCCTGCAGCATCTCCACGTCATCAGGGTCGACCACTTCAGAATCGATTTTCACCGAAAGCAGATCGTTCTTGCCGTTACAGGTGACCTTGACCATTCCACCTCCGGAAGAACCCTCGATTACCAAATCCTCCATCTCCGCTTGCAGCTCCTGCATCTTGCCCTGCATCAACTGCATCTGTTTCATCAGTCCGACCAGAGAGTCTTTTGACATTTGATCACCTTCCTTTTCGATACAGCGCTCAGTCCTGCGCCCGCGCGATGGAGACTGAAACGGTCCTTCTCAAGGATTCACTTTCAAGTATCGTTCACTTCGCTAACTTCGACAATCTCGCCGTTCAACTCTTTCAACACCGCCTGCAGTTTGCTGTCATTCTTAAACGCTTCGGCATTGGCATGTTTCTTATCCGGGGCGAATTTCGCCGGTTCTGATCGAGGCGGAGCGCCAACTGCAGAATGCGCCGCGGCCGGGGCGTCTGCAATCTCAAATTCAATCGACAACGGTGTGTCAAAAAAATCACTCAAGGCCGTTTCGACCTGGCTTCGATATGTCGGCCGCTTCAGCAGAGCCGCGTTGGCCGCGCCGGAGGCAGGAAAAACCGCATAGATGCGGTTTTCTTTCACCTCGGTCACTGTAGCCATGGACAACTGTGAAGCCAGCATCAGACTGGAACTTTTCATTCTGGTCAAAAACTCCGGCCAGGCGCTGACGACTTTGGGAAGGTTAATATGTGCTGTCTCTGCGCCAGGTTGAATTACCGGGGAGCTTCCTCCAGAGGTAGATTCAGGGGGCCGCATTGGCGCATTTGCCGGTTTCTCGGCGTCATTTTTTTTTACAGTTGCGGGGGCGGTCGAAACGCTCCCGGCAGAATTAAATAGATCGGCGCCGCCGCTCTGTTTCGGCCCCACCAGTCCGGTGTCCGCCGGGGCGCTTTCGATATGCGCCAGAGCTTCCTCAATTCGAATGGTTGATTCCAGATGCGCCATTTTGATCGCCGCTATTTCGAAGGTCCAGCGCGGATCAATGTCTTTCATATCAAACAGCGCCTGAGATAGAATCTCCGCCAGCCTCACCAAATCCCCGATAGTGAAATAATCAACTTGCCCGGCGAAATGCGCGGTTTCCTCGGCTGTTAAATCAAGTATCTTTTCGGCTTGCTCGGGTGTGGTGGATTTCAAGACAGTTAGTGTGCGGAGATGTTCGGCCAGTTCGAGCGTGAAGTCTTTTATATCAGCGCCCTGGCGGACGATTCCGGCGATCATCTGCAAAGTTTGCGCCGCATCACCGGCCGCGAGCGCTTCGACAAATCGAAAATAAAGTTCCGCCTCCACCATACCCAGCGCGCTGATCACCAATTCGGCAGTTACCTCACCGTCTGAAAATGACATGAGCTGGTCCAAAAGCGAAATCGCATCACGCACAGAACCATCCCCGCGCCGGGCGATAATTCTCAGCGCCTCGTCGGTCACAGAAAATCCTTCCTGGGCGGCGATTTTCTTAAGCAGCCCGATCAGGTCCGCAGTCGAAACACGCCGGAAGTCATATCGCTGAGTGCGGGAATGGACCGTCGCCGGTACTTTTTCAGGCTCGGTTGTGGCGAATATGAACATCGCATGTGACGGGGGCTCTTCAAGCGTCTTGAGCAGCGCATCAAAGGCTTGCTTTGAGAGCCGATGCACTTCGTCTATTATATAGATGCGTTTTTTCTTGGCTGAGGTCGGCCCGTAGTGGATGTTTTCCTTTAGCGTGCGCACATCATCGACACTGGTGTTGGATGCTGCGTCAATTTCGCGCACATCAATTGAAGCCTCTGTGCCAATACTGCGGCAGGAATCACACTCACCGCAAGGGGTTATGGTTGGCCCTTGATCACAGTTTAGCGAGCGGGCCAGAATTCGCGCCACGCTGGTCTTGCCTGTTCCGCGCGGACCGCAAAACAGATAGCCCGAACTAATCCGTCCGGCAGTCAATGAATTCGCCAGCGTAGTCGTCACATGCTCCTGTGCGATAACTTCAGCAAAAGTTTGGGGCCGGTATTTTCTGGCCAGGACTTCGTATGCCATATTATCAGATTATCTCCATCGCCGCCAACGGATACGCCGAACGGCCAGACTCACAAAATAGCTTCTATTCGCCAAATAGCAATTCGGCGGAATTGGGGCCACACCGCAAGTATATAGTAGGGCAGAACCCCTGTGGTTCTGCCAATCCGAAGTTGAGTCTTGAAAAGGCAGAACCGCAGGGGTTCTGCCCTACTGGAAGCTGATCATCTAAACATGTGACTGAAAAGCGGCCGGGTGAATCTGCAACACAGGTCAAACCTTGCCTGCCGCTGCTACCTTCCGGTCCTGACGGGGTTCGGTAGGCCAACCTCGCGCAGGACCCGACCGCATCTCAATCACACTGAATTAGACTGTAACACACGCTGCCTTTTGCAAGCTATCTTTTCAGAAAAAGCTCGCAAGAAAATTTCTGGACCTGGCCGGGATCGAACCGGCGACCTCTGCATTGCGAACGCAGCGCTCTCCCAACTGAGCTACAGGCCCTCGTTAACAATTTGTTGGACATCCCGGCGTTCGTAAATACACCTCACAATTTCTGCGCGCCGGTCACGCGCGGCAATAAATATAAATAGTCCTTAAAAGCAAGCCGGTAAAGCAACTCCAAAAATCAACCCATAAGGCTAGTCACTGGCTGGGGGGGGCGGGGGCGTTTGTGGCCCGCTGCTGGTTGTTGGATTCTCCGCATCAGGTCTCTTGGACGGTTGATCTGGCGCTGTCGGTGGGGGAGGCGCAGTTGGAGGACCCGGCGCTGTTTGGGGTCCGGGGGCAACGTATGGCATAGTGCCCTTCGTCGTGGGAGCTGGGAGTGTGTATCCGGGAGGCGCAGCAAATCTCCCTTTCTCCCAGACATAGTTGACCAGTTCCGTTTGCTCCCACAGGAAAAACAAGGCCACGCCCATCAACAGAAATCCCACGAACGCATAAAACCCGATGATTGCGAGGAATTGCGTCCAATCGGCCCCTCCGCTGGAAATGTCCTCCAAAAACTCAGGCCCGACATCCAGCGCTAATCCGGCGAACGTTAGGATTAGAGAAAGTCCGACGATGAAACTATAAATGACCAGCGCCCGTGTTGCGCTTTTTACCGGCGCCCCGAGTTTGGGTCCGGCGCTTTCATTCAGTTTCAGGAAATAATAGGCGATGTAAAACTCAGCCGCAATCGTGAAAACGTTGATTACTAAAGAGCGCGCCTGCAGCGGCCCTTCCGCCATGTTCAGCATGTTCTGCAATTTATCCGGATTTGTCATAACTCCGAACGCCATCGCCATACCGAGCATTGGCGCGATAATAATCGATAACCCGAGATACGACCCGTATAACCACATGTATGTGACAGGTTTGAAACTTTCATTCTCACCCCAGCCGACTGTTTTCCTCAGTTCATTCGCCACCAGAAAACGATAGACGATATAGTAGATGCCGCAGGTAATAATCGACAGCCCCAGAATCGCCCAGAATGAACGCGGTTTTCCCCAGCGAATGGGTAGGTTCGAGCCAGGCTCTGTTGGCTGTGGGCCGGCCGGCGGGCCGCTGGACGGTGGAAGCGCTGAAGGTGGAGGTGGAGGTGTGGGTGGAGGATTCGGAGGGATATGCACGAAATGTTTGGCTTTCATTCCGGCGCGCGGCCGGGAATACGCACTACTCTGTCATCAACTCTAACATCAACCTTGTCATCAACTGCCGCTCGTTCAACCCATCGATTCGATTGAGCGAATTATTTCATAAGGTGTTTTGGCGTTGTGCAATTCTTCGCGAAAACTGTCATAGCGCAAAATTTCCGCCAGCGCTTTGAAAACACGCAGGTACTGGATGTCATCATAAGGCGGCGCCGCCATAACAAAAAACAGTTTTGTCGGTTTATTATCCAGCGCTCCGAAATCATAGCCCCGGGAGCTGCGCGCAAAGGCAATCATAAATGACTTGGCCTGCATTGAGCGGATATGCGGGATCGCGATACCGTAGCCGATAG
>JADFNA010000035.1 GCA_022563625.1 Candidatus Zixiibacteriota bacterium | reverse complement strand
GCAGGCCAGACAGTTGCCATCGGGGTTTATTTTGCGCGCTTTGTTTCCGGTGAGTTTGTGGCGAAGAAAAAGATGGTGATTTTGAAGTAGGTTTCATGGTGGGGCGGCAGCCTCGCCTGGCCTGCCGACTCAACTTTTTATACAGACAGCGCCAGGCCGATCGAATATCCTATTACGGTGGAGCGTGAGTAGTTCTCGCTCCGCCCTAAGAGGGATAGATGCGCTCAATTGGTCCACAAAATACGGTCAGTATCTGGCGCGGAGATGAATCGGTATACACTGAATGCGCGCCGTTTCATCCGGATACTGTTTATCCCGAACTTGATTACCGTCAGAGCGGCTCTGAAAAAAATCCCGCGTATGAAGGCGTGCGCCAGGCCCTTGCGCTGTTTGGGCTAAATAGTGAACGCTACGGTTCAGCCAAGTGGGACCCGCTTGGGGATTATATCAATGAGGGCGATCTGGTACTCCTAAAGCCCAATTTTGTCAAAGAATTTCATCCGCGTGATCCTGACGGCTGGAAATATATTTTGACACACGGTTCGATAATTCGAGCTGTGGCGGATTATGTCTTCAAAGCGCTCGGTAAAACCGGCGCGGTGATTGTCGGTGATGCGCCGCAGACGGACTCTTCCTTTAGTAAAATAGCCGGTGTGTTGCAGTTGCATGCGCTGGAAGAACATTATCACAGACTGGGCTTTAATTTTAGCCTGGTTGACTTTCGCAAAGAAGAATGGACGAATGAAAAAGAAGTGATTGTCAGACGGCGCACACTCGCGGGTGATCCGAACGGTTATGTTGCATTTGACCTGGCCGAAAAGTCTGAGTTTCTCCAGCATCACGGCGCCGGTAAATACTACGGCGCTGATTATGACGCAGGTGTCGTGAATTCGCATCACGACGGAGTGAAAAACGAATACCTTATCTCCGGGACAGCAATCAAGTGTGACGTGTATATCAATCTCCCAAAACTGAAAACACACAAGAAGGCAGGTGTCACGATAAACCTGAAAAACCTTGTCGGAGTCAACGGTGACAAGAACTGGCTGCCACATCACACCGAGGGCTCACCGGCCGACGGCGGCGATCAGTTCCCCGACTTTGCGCTGTCAAAACGCTCGGAGAACGCGCTGGTACATTCGTTCAAACGGCTCTCGCTGGCGCTGCCCGGCCTGGGGCCGCGCCTGATGAAAATCGCCCGTCCCGTTGGCAAACGAATTTTCGGCGCAACAGACAAGACAATTCGCAGCGGAAACTGGAGCGGTAATGACACTGTCTGGCGCATGTCGCTTGATTTGAACAAACTTGTCATGTACGGCAACATGGACGGTTCGCTGCGGCCTGACACACACGAAAACCGAAAACCATATCTGTGCTTGGTTGATGGAATTATCGCCGGCCAGGGAAACGGCCCGATGGACCCCGATCCATATCCGGCCAGACTGATTGCGTTCGGCTGCAACCCGGCGGCGGTAGATGCGGTTGGAGCAACGCTGATGGGTTTTAGTTTAGAAAATATTCCGATAGTGTCGAATGCGTTCACTGTGCGTGATTTCATTTTAAGTGACTGCCCACTTGATGAAATTATTTGCCGGAGTAATGTTCACGGGTGGAACAAACTCCTGGCGCAAATTAATCCTGACACACTGTATGCATTCAGGCCGCACTTTGGCTGGACAGGCAAACTAGAACGGTCCAATGTATCACCCGCTAATGTGTAGTGACGGGTGTAGTTAGAACAGTGTCCTTAGAAAACTTGTATCAGATACTTCCCGTGGCGCTGCAAAACGCGGCATGTTCCTATCAGGGACGGCGTATTCGGCGCCGGCGCTATAACGGAGCATTTCATTCAGCGCTCAACGAATACCTCTCCCGCCGCAGCCTTTCCCCGGAAAGCCTGCTGATTCTCCGCAATCAGCGATTGAGAAGTTTTGTTATTCATGCTGCGCTTTCAGTTCCATATTATCTCGACACGTTCGCCTCCCGGAGAATAGATCCGGAGGAAATACAATCACTGGCTGATATAGTTCGCCTTCCAATTCTGACAAAATCTGAGGCGCAGGCAAATCTTGTGGCGCTGCGCTCCACTGTCTTATCCGGGCATGAAACAATTATGACCCACACCAGTGGCACGACAGGCCGTGGACTGGTTTTTCCGCTGACACACAGCGCCGAGCGTGAACAATGGGCGCTCTGGTGGCGCTATCGAATTGAGCTCGGGATTGAATTTGACACTCCCTGCGGCGTGTTTAGCGGGCGGGCAATTGTCCCGGTAAAACAAACAAGAGCGCCATTCTGGCGCTATAATAAACCGGCAAAGCAGGTTTTGTTCAGCGGATACCATCTGAAAGAAGAAAACCTTTCTCAGTATGTGTCCGAGATTAAACGCTCGGGAGTTAGATGGCTGCATGGCTATCCGTCCCATCTGACACTGCTCGCCTCACACCTGCTCAATTCCAGGGATGATCTGCGTAAACAAATAACTCATGTCACATCCGGCGCCGAATCTTTGCTGGCGCATCAGCGTGAATTGATTGAAAAGGCGTTTGACTGTCGCATGTACCAGCACTACGGCCTGGCTGAGGGAGCTGCGAATATCTCGGAGTGCGCTCATGGAACGCTGCATGTCGATGAAGATTTTTCCGCTGTCGAATTTATTTGCGAAGATGGCGCTGACAACTATCGAATTATTGGGACAAACTTCACTAATGACGCATTCCCGCTTTTACGCTATGACACCGGTGATGTCGCCTGCGGGCTGAGCGAAAACACAGATTGCCCGTGCGGTGTGCGCTCGCGGACAGTTAAGTCAATCGACGGACGCGTTGAGGATTATATTGTCCTGGCGGACGGGACAAAAGTCGGACGCATAGACCATATATTCAAAGACATGACAGCCATCCGTGAGGCGCAGATAATCCAGCTAACACCGGGCAGAATCGTGCTGCGTATAGTCCGGGCGCCGGAATACCGCGAGCGCGACGAGAAAAAGCTGCGCGCTGAAACTGAAAAGTACCTGGGGAAGAATACGCATTCAGACATACAATACGTTGAATCGTTGCAGCGAGGGAAAACTGGAAAGCTGCGTTTTGTTATCAGCGAGATACCAGAAGCTTGTGTTTCGTTTGTTTCAACAAACGCGCCCGGCGCTGCTCCGGTACAGCGATAAGCGGTTAATAGAATCCCGGGACCGGAGCGCCAATTGAAAATAGCAATCATAGGCGGCGGCGCGGCGGGATTTATTGCGGGGATTTCCGCCGCCGCGAAAAACTCCCGCGCCAGAATCACTCTTTTTGAGGCAACTCGCAAACCGCTTGACAAAGTGCGCATCTCCGGCGGCGGGCGCTGTAATGTCACGCATAATTGTTTTGATCCGCTGGAATTAGTAAAAAACTATCCGCGGGGCGCCAAAGAACTGCTGGGCCCGTTTAGCCGGTTTCAGCCCCGCGAGATTATCGCCTGGTTCGAAGCGCACGGTGTTCTATTGAAAACCGAAAGTGACGGCCGGATGTTTCCCGTGACCGACAAGTCGGAGACAGTTGTCAACTGTCTGCTGGACGCCGCCCGTGAGTCGGGAGTGGAGGTTCGACTCGGCGCCAGAGTAAAAAACATCGAATCGTGTTCGGAAAATAGTAAATCACCGGAGTTTGAAATCAAATTGAGTGACGGAGCGCGCCAAAAATTCGACCGGGTTTTACTGGCCACAGGTAACAGTCCGCAGGGGTATCGTTTTTCGGCGGCGTTGAAACATGAGATTGTCAGTTGTGTGCCGTCGCTGTTCACGTTCAAGATCAATGATGCGCGCCTGAAGGGCCTGGCGGGTGTTAGTTTCGAAAACGCCACGCTCACGCTTGAGAATTCAAGCAAGCGTAAACTGGAACAAAGCGGCCCGCTGTTGATCACGCACTGGGGATTGAGTGGACCGGCGGCGCTAAAACTTTCAGCCTGGGGCGCCCGTGAGCTTCACGAATACAATTACCACTGCAAACTTAAGATCAACTTCTTGCCCGGGTACAACTCCAATCAAATTTACAGCGCAATTGCAGAGTACAAAATGCAAAACGGCAGGAAGCGCATCCACAGCGCATCCCCCGTGGTTCTGCCCAGGCGATACTGGGGCCAGATTGCGGGTGTCTCGGGAGTGTCCGAAACGGACACCTGGTCGGGAATTTCCAGAGCAACTATGAACAAAATCGTATCAGAACTTTCCGGAGCAGTTTTTATGATTTGCGGCAAGGGGATATTCAAAGAGGAGTTTGTCACCTGCGGCGGAGTGAAGTTATCAGAAGTGGATTTCAAAACGATGCAGAGCAAGCGCTGCCCGGGATTATATTTTGCCGGTGAACTTTTGGATATCGACGGCGTCACCGGCGGATTTAATTTTCAAAGCGCCTGGACCACCGGCTGGATAGCGGGCGAAAGGATGGTGGAGTAGCAAGAATTGTCAGAATGGGTCGTGAGTCGGCGTTCCCTTTGGGGATTCTGACCTACGAATCTTTGCCTGAATCATCGGGTAGTATTGCTCCACCTTCGTTATCCCAGTTGTTGAGAGATGGGTCTTTGGGCTTCAGGGTATCATCTTCTGGAGATTCTTTGCCAGTGGCTTTATCTACAATCGGCCTGGCCAAAGCGTTCGGATCGCGCGGCTGTTTCTTTCGTGAGTGATCTGGCATACCTGAAAGATACATCGAGATTAGAAACCGTCAACAAGAGAATAATACAAACTGACCCACTACCGGCGCTATGAGAACCTTAGAGAGCAAGGCGCGCCGTGCCACTACGGTCGGTGGGCGATGGAGAGCGTTGTACTCTCTATTGGTATTGATTCACAAGCTGGTATCCAGCCCTTGCTTTTGCTCCCTAAATCCCGTTCCATAGTCCGCAGAATGAACTCCTCAATTACAGATACGAAGCTCCTGAGCATTCTGGATAAGGTCATGCAAGACAAGCGTTTGTCTGTTGAGGACGGAGTGGCGTTGTTCGAATCCGATGATCTGGCGGGGGTTGGGTGCCTGGCTGATATGGCCCGCGACCAGCGGGTGGGCGATAAAGTTTACTGGGTGCGGAATCTGCATATCAACTATACCGACATCTGCGCCAAGGGCTGTAAGTTCTGCGCCTTCGCGCGGATTTTGCCCGAGGACGGTTATGTCTATAGCCATGAGCAAACTGCGCGGGAAATCGGCGATTATCCGGGCCATCTGGCCGAGGCGCATATTGTCGGCGGCTGTAACGGCAAAATCCCCTGGGAATACTACCCGGAGATGATCCGCACCATCAAGCGGGTCAGCCCGGAAACGCATGTCAAAGCCTTCACTATGGTCGAGCTTGATTTTTTCGCCCGCAAGTTCAAGCGCACCATACAGGAAGTTCTCGATGAACTCTTGGAAGCGGGTTTGGACGCCTGTCCCGGCGGCGGCGCGGAGATTTTTTCAACACGTCTGCACAGTTATATGTTCCGACACAAAGCCGGCCCGGAGCGCTGGCTGGAGGTGGCGGAAATATGCCATGAGCAAGGCGTTAAGACGAACGCGACCATGCTTTTCGGGCATATTGAAACATTTCACGAACGCGCGGTACATCTGGACAAATTGCGCGAGCTTCAGGATAAGACCGGAGGATTTCAGGCCTTTATTCCATTGGCCTATCACGCCGACAACAATGACCTTGAGGTCGAACACGGCCCGGGAGCGCAGGATATTCTCAAAACAGTGGCCGTGTCGCGATTGATGCTTGATAATTTCAAGCATATTAAGGCATACTGGATCCTGATGGGCGAACGGCTGGCTCAGATTTCGCTCGTGTTTGGCGCAAATGATATTGACGGGACCGTGATGCAGGAGAAAATATATCATCGCGCCGGGGCGCCGACGGCGATGGCTGTCACACCGTCGCGTCTGAGGCGCCTGATCAAGAGCGCCGGGCGAATTCCAATGGAGCGTGACGCGTTATATCAAAGTCCCGCCTGGGCGGACAAAGATAATCGTTCCGAAAGGGCGCTAATACCAGAACCCGTGGCGGTCTAGATTGTTAAAGATTCTGTTAAAGGTATTTGTCGTTGAAAGCATCTGACGGCGAATGTGGTTACGAGTATAAGAAGAAAACATTAAGGACAGCCGGCACGAACACTGGCTGGTGAAGAAAATGGATATCAGATACATCGGAGGGGGCGACAGCGCTGATCCCTCGACCCGCCGAGGCTGGGCGGGCATAAAATTCATGAACGCATATCCGCTGGTGCGCGGACTCGCTGATGATTTGCCCGGTTGGAACCGGGAAATCGGGACCCCGGCTGAATGCGCCTCACTGTTGGATTCCGGCGCGGTTGATATTGCGCTGGTGCCGCTGGTGGCGGCGATCAATAATAACTGGCCGTTTTTGGGTGATATAGGCATCGCCTGCAGAGGTCCGGTGACATCAGTTAAACTGGTGTACAACACGAATCTGCAATTTGTCGAGAGTTTCAAGCCCGATCCGGCGTCGGGAACATCGAATGTGCTGGCGCGTTTGTTATACAATCTGGAATACGGCCGGGACATCACACCGGACATGAAGTCCGAGGAAGCCGAAATCGTAATCGGTGACCGCGCATTCGAGGCCGATACGGCAGACCAGCTTGATCTCGGCAAGGCCTGGTTTGATGAAACCGGACTGCCGTTCGTGTTTGGCGTCTGGGCGGCCCGCAAAGAATCCACTCTGGCCGAGCTCGGTGAACTTCTGGTCAACCGTCTGCAGCGCAATCTGGCTGAACCCGAGTCACTCATTCACGAAGCCAGCCGATTGACCGGCAAGCTGATTAATGTCAAAGAATACCTGTATCAGCGCCTGCACTTTGAGTTCAGCGAACATGACTACCTGGGTATGAAAACTTTTGTTGATCTGGCGCATAAGTATAAACTCATTTCCAACAAATCAATGCGCATGTTCCTGGCACAGCCGGCCAGCCCTGTCCAGGGATGAGCGATATTCAAGGCGCCTCTGTGACTACTGATTCCCTGACCGCAATCATTTCAAAAGTTGACCGCGCCGAACGAATCAACTCTGATGAGGCGCTCAAGCTATTCGAAAGCGCCCCTATTCATGAGCTCGGCCGCATGGCCAGCGCTGCGCGTTTCCGCCACAATCCGGAACAAGACGTAACCTATATCATAGACCGCAATATCAACTACACAAACGTGTGTAATGTGTACTGCAAGTTCTGCGCTTTTTATCGCACCGAAAAACATGACGATCATTACACGCTGACGTTTGCCGAGATTTCCGAAAAAATTGAGGAAGCGATCACACTCGGCGCCACGCGCATATTGCTGCAGGGCGGGCATAATGTGAAACTGGATATTAATTACTACGAGCGCATGTTTCGTCATATCAAGACAAACCATGTCATCCGCAATCACGCGCTCGGCCCGCCGGAGATCTGCCATATCGCCGGGGTGTCTGACCTCAGCGTCGGTGAGGTCCTCGATCGTCTGATTGACGCCGGACTGGACTCAATGCCCGGCGGCGGCGCTGAGATTTTAACCGATGCTACTCGTGACCGTATCTCTCCGATCAAATGCAGCGCTGATGAATGGATGGATGTTATGCGCGAGTGTCATGAGCGCAAACTTCCGACAACTGCGACCATGATGCTGGGCGTCGGTGAAGCGCTCTTTGAACGGATTGAACATATCGGGCGCATTCGCGATTTGCAGGATGAGACAGGCGGCTTTACTTCGTTTATCGCCTGGACATTTCAGCCCGGCAACACGGCCCTGGAGAAAAAGATTCCTGAAACCGATTCGATGGATTATCTTCGCACACTGGCTATTGCGCGAATTTATTTGGACAATGTCGAACATATTCAGCTTTCGTATGTCACTCAGGGTCCGCAAATCGGCCAGCTCTCGCTGAACTATGGCGCCGATGATTTTGGCTCAACCATGATTGAAGAAAACGTTGTCTCCGCCGCCGGGACGGATTATATCATGGGTGAGAAAGAGATGCGCCGTCTCATCAGCGAAGCCGGCTTTACGCCGCGCCTGCGCGATGACAGCTACGAAGCATTTCCCCCCAAAGACACACTCAGACAAGTCACTGAACTCGAACCGTCGGCCGCCTGAGGCAGACGGCCTGCAGGTGTGATCATGAGCGCTGATTCTTTCCAAAGCGGGCAGTCAGTCGCGGCCGAAAAACAAACTATCCGGCTGGGGCATTCTCCGGACCCGGATGATGCATTCATGTTCTATGCGCTGGCAAAGAACTTGATAGACTGCGGACGGTTTGCGTTCGAACATGTGCTGGACGATATCGAATCGCTCAACCGGCGCGCGCAAGAAGGTGAGCTGGAAATCACGGCGGTATCTATTCACGCCTATCCGGGGGTCAGCGGCAGGTATGCGCTTTTGGGTTCGGGCGGATCAATGGGTGACAATTACGGCCCGATGGTTGTCACACGCGAAGAAGTATCTGTCGATAAAATACCAACGCTGAAAATTGCCGTGCCGGGAGAGAAGACCTCTGCTTTTCTGGCGCTGAGACTGGCGGTCGGCGAATTTGATTATCAGGTCGTTCCGTTTGATCGGATCATAGAATCGGTCACAGACGGCAAAGTTGACGCAGGATTGATTATACACGAAGGACAGTTGACGTATGCCACAAGCGGTTTGAAAAACATTCTTGATCTGGGAGTGTGGTGGAACAAACACACCGGCGGTTTGCCGCTGCCGCTGGGCGGGAACTGCGTGCGCCGCGATTTAGGACAACAATCAATTCGCGAACTCTCGCGCATTCTCAAGGAATCAATTCAATACGCGCTGGACCATCGCGCCGAAGCGGTTTCTTATGCGCTGGAATTCGGCCGCGGACTGGACGTTCCGCTGGCGGACAAGTTTATCGGCATGTATGTCAATGATTACACATTGGATTATGGCCCCAGGGGCCGGGAGGCGATTAAGCGGTTTTTGTCCGAAGGCGCTGAGTCCGGCCTTATCAGTGAAAACTATAATCTGGATTTCGTCTGATCTGACTATCAGCTTTTCGCTGCCACTGTTTCCATCCCCTTAACCATTATGTATGCTGTAACATCGGTCCTTATTATAGGGCCTGTGGAATAGTGGAGCGCAGGGCAGAACCCCTGTGGTCTTTTTAGCTTGTTTTCGCAACTCCTTGTAATTGAACAAAGTACGCAACAAGACCAAGTAAGTGACGACTTGAGTGTTCCACCTAGTTCAGTCTAGCTTAGTCTGTATCTGTGAGTTTTGTACACGAATTGGTACAGAATAAGACAACTCAAAAATGTGCGCCTGTTTCAGCCAATTAAGATTCTAACTCTCAAGCTGAATAGTAATTTAAGGGACAAGTTACTGACACAGCCCGAGCATTGCGTGTTGTCAGCCACTCCGGATCGATCACTCTAGTGGTGATGGATGAGTTATCCATTTTCCCATTCATGAAGCTTAAACATCCCTACGTAAGCTTCCCATAATGTAGACCGTTGAAAAGTAGAGAATCTTTGGCATATTGGAGCGAGGAGGATTCTATGAAACGGCCTATGATTACAGAATCACAGTGTTCGAGGAAAGAACCTACCCAATGCAAGCCGGTGATTTACGAAAAATTCCGAACAATTGCAGGCTATACTCAAGAAAAATGTAATAAAACCCCCTAGGTACAGCACGCTATGACGCATTGGGTTTACGGCATCAGCGCGTCGATATTATTG
>JADFNA010000432.1 GCA_022563625.1 Candidatus Zixiibacteriota bacterium | reverse complement strand
TGAAGCCGTTGGCAGGCGGCTCAAATCAATCAGGCGGGAGTTGGATAAATTGTGACCGACAAACGTACATCAGCGGCAGATCATCCTGGCTCCGAGCGCGACAAACTTCGCAGACAAATCGACGCGATTGATGATAAGACCCTCGATTTGTTTAATCAACGCGCATTGCTGGCCCTGGAAGTAGGCAAATTAAAAAAGAAAGCCGGAGAGAAATTATTTGACGCTGAGCGCGAGTCGGAGATCTTCGAGCGGGTCATGAAAAATAACAGCGGGCCGCTCAGCTCACAAGCCGTGCTGCGGCTGTTCGAAAGGATTATAGATGAAATCCGCCGGGTAGAGCGAATAGAAATCTATGACAAAAAAAGCGAATAACGAGAATCTGATGATTGTAATAATGAACCACGACGCCACGACTGAAAACATTCAGGCTGTGGTGGAACGATTGACAGAACACGGTTTTGACATTCACAAGTCCACCGGCGCCGCCCACACGGTGCTGGGAGTTGTCGGCGACACTGCGTCGATTGACCCGCGCGATTACGAATTGATGGAAGGAGTCAGTGAAGTCGTTCGTATTTCGGAGCCATACAAATTGGCCGGACGGCTTTTTCGCAAGGAAGACACGATCATAAATGTCAAAGGGGTGGAAATTGGCGCCAAAGAAATTGTGCTGATGGCCGGGCCGTGCTCCGTTGAAACGCGGGAAGGTATCCGCGAAGCCGCAAAGTTTGTCAAAGCATCCGGCGCTAAAATACTTCGCGGCGGCGCTTTCAAGCCCCGTTCATCTCCATATTCATTTCAAGGACTGGGTGTCGAAGGCCTCAAATATCTGCGTGAGGCCGCCGATGAAAACGATTTGATAGTTGTGTCTGAAGTGATGGATAAATCGGACCTGCCGGTGGCAATGAAATACATTGACATTATCCAGGTAGGCGCGCGCAACATGCAGAATTATTCGTTCTTGAAAGAGCTGGGGAATATGCCCAAACCGATATTGCTAAAGCGCGGCATGTCGGCCACGATTAAAGAGCTGCTGATGTCAGCTGAATATATTATGGCCGGCGGCAACCATGAAGTGATGCTTTGTGAGCGTGGGATTCGCACCTTTGAGAGCTACACCCGCAACACCATGGACATTTCCGCGATCCCAATACTCAAGAGTCTGTCGCATCTGCCGGTTGTGGCTGACCCCAGCCACGGGACCGGGATTCGCGATAAGGTCGCCCCGATGGCGCGCGCGTCAGTTGCGGCAGGCGCCGATGCGCTGTTGATTGAGGCGCATCAGGACCCAGACAACGCGTTGTCCGATGGCGCCCAGTCATTGTGGCCGGAACAGTTAAACGAACTGGTGGATCAACTGAAAATTATTGCCAGGGCAGTCGACCGTACGTTTCTGTAAACGGCTGATTTGATACGAAACAATGAAAAACACAAAGAGCACAATGGCCGACAAGAAAACAAATAGTGTGAAAGAAAGCTCGGCCAGTTCAATGTCGACGCTGGATTCTTTTAAAAACACATTCGCCGAGACTATCTGCAAGGGATTCGCGGGGGGGTATGAAGAAGCGCAGATTTCCGGCAATGAGTTTACTCTTGAGAAAATCATTGCAGAAATTGAACGCCCACGCAACCTGGAATTCGGCGATCTGGCGTTTCCGCTTTTTCCATACTTGAAAAAGCTCAAGCAATCTCCGCCGCAGATATTTGAGACTATCAAGAATTCCGCGCCACTGTTCCCTCTATTGGGGACCCTGTCTCTGTCGGGCGCATATATCAACTTTACGGCAAATTCAGCTACGTTTGCGGCCAGCCTATTCTCCGTGGCGCATCAGGCTGGCGGAAAGTTCGGCTCATCGGTTGAAGGCGCCGGGAAGCGTATTCTGGTGGAGTTTTCTTCGCCGAATATAGCCAAGCCGTTTGGTATCGGCCATCTCAGATCAACGGTAATCGGCGCGTCGCTTCATCGCGTGTTCAAGTTTCTGGGATATGATTCAATGAGCATCAATTACCTCGGCGATTGGGGGACACAATTCGGCAAAATGATCGTCGCCTACCGGCGCTGGGATGGTAAGAGAGCGCTTGCCGGGGATGCGATACGCGGGGCGCTTGATTTATATGTTCGTTTCCACAACGAGGAGGAATCGGACGCAACGCTCGGCGAGGAGGCGCGTGAGACATTCAAACAGCTAGAAAGCGGTGAGGCCGATACAGTCCGGCTGTGGAATATGTTCAAGGATATTTCTTCGCAGGAGTTTGAGCGGGTGTATAAGATGCTCGGTGTCAATTTCGATCTTATAACCGGTGAATCGACGCTCAATGACAAAATGGAGGCCGCGATTGCACGCCTGGAAAAGGCCGGGTTGACCGAGACGATGGTGCCCTGCGCGTCGGTGATCATGACCGCGCACGACATGGCGTCGTAGGCTTGGGTTAGCAGGCTTGCGTCGTGCGTCATGACCGGGGTCCACCTCGGTTCGCCTGG
>JADFNA010000431.1 GCA_022563625.1 Candidatus Zixiibacteriota bacterium | reverse complement strand
ACGTTGACGGTGATGTGTTTTGCGGCGACATAGACAACTGCCCTTCAATAACCAACCCATTCCAAACCGACTCTGATAACGACGGTATAGGCGACGTCTGCGATGACTGTCCCGGCGATAATATCAATGATCCGGATGGAGACGGATTGTGCGCCACTGTTGATAATTGTCCGCTTGCCGCAAACGCCGCTCAGACTGACACTGATGGTGACGGGGTAGGCGACGTCTGCGACGTGTGCGTGAACGATCCAAATCCGCTGTGTTGCTGTAAAATCGCCGGTGATGCCGACAATAGCGCCAGTGTCAACATCGGTGATGTGACTTTTCTAATCGCCCGCATTTTTGCCGGCGGCCCGGGGCCACCATGCTGTGCGGAAGGCGACGCCGACGGAAGCGGCGCCGTGAATATCGCAGATATAACCTATCTCATCGCCCGCATCTTCGCCGGCGGCCCTGCTCCGGCCTGCGGCCCGGCAGGAATGGGTTGCTAGGACGAATTCTCCGCGGCCGCTGTTCTCGATGGTCCCGATTGGCTTCTACTTCTCCATGATCAAGCTCGTTTCAGACTTGACTGGGGAAGCATAGCCATTAAGTTGTATGTGGAGTAGACATCGGGTCCATACTTGTACGATAGAACTTTTGAGACGAACCATTTGAGAGAGCCTTCTATGGCAGTCAGCCAGAATATATCTACATCATTCGTGGGAAAGCGCGCTCCGGATTTTTCTCTCGATTGCACACAGCAACCGACTGAGCCTGGCTGGACGACAAGACTCAGTGATTTTCTCGATCGCTGGTTGATACTCATATTCTACCCACAGGACTTTTCGCTGATCTGCCCCACTGAATTAACTGCGCTCAGCGACTGCGTGACCGATCTTGCCGAGTCCAATACTTCGGTTCTCGCGGTCAGCGCGGATTCGATTGAAACTCATGAACGCTGGATCGCAACTCCGGCGCTCAAAGGTGGTCTCGGCCATATCCGTTTCCCCCTGGCTAGTGACCCCGGTGGTACAGTTGCGCAGAAATTCGGCGTGTATGCGATAGCGCAAAAAGTCGCACACAGGGGACTGTTTATCATCGATCCTAATTCGATTGTTCAATATCAAAGTCTGCATAACCTGAATGTTGGCAGAAGCGCCAGCGAGATAATGCGAGTATTGAAAGCCCTGCAGATGGGTGGATTATGCGCCGAAAACTGGACACCCGGAGACTCGCAGATCGAACTCTTGCCAGCAGTGAAACCGGGAGCCAGAGTAGCGCAGTTTCGAATCATAAGACAGCTCGGCCAGGGCGGCATGGGCGCTGTCTATCTCGCTGAAGATGAAAATCTCAAACGAAAAGTGGCGCTGAAACTTTTGCCGCCGCACATGACACGTGATCCGGTAGCAAAAACGCTGTTTATGAACGAGGCGCTGTCCGCAGCCGCCCTGTCACATCCAAACATAGTCACAATATTTGACGTTACCGAACAGGCCGGACAGATTTATCTTGTCTTTGAATACATGGATGGAAAAACATTGCATGACCTTATCTATTCAAACGCTCTCTCCGCCATGCAGGCTCTGGAGTTCGCGCGGCAAATCTGCAAGGGGCTGGAGTACGCCCATTCTGAAGGCGTGATTCACCGGGACCTCAAATCTTCGAACATACTATCAGATTCCTCTGGCAACGTCAAAATTGGCGATTTCGGACTTGCAATGTCAAAGAACGGGGCATCCTACATCATAGACGGCGCCTTGATGGGAACTCTTCATTATCAGTCACCCGAATCAACACGAGGAGATACTACCGATGCGCGTTCAGACATTTTCTCCCTCGGAGTTGTTCTCTATGAATTATTTTGTGGAAAACTGCCGTTCACCGGAGAATATGATGAAGCGGTAGTGTACTCCATCTGTAACGAACAGCCTGATCCTGGCCGCCTGGAATCCGAGTTTTGTACGCAACTTCGTGAAATTATATTCAAAGCATTGGAAAAAGAGGTTGATGAACGTTACCAGTCTGTCGATGCGTTGTCGCATGATCTAGATTCTTTGCGAGACGGCGAATTGCAGCGGACGTAGGCGCTCAACCGGTCGATGACGTTTTGAAGAGATTCGCATGATAACAAACACCTGGGTGGTCTATCTCGCCGGAGAAATTCACTCCGACTGGCGGGAAAAGATCATTAGCGGGGCGAATGACGCCGCATTGCCAATCACCTTCACCTCGCCGGTTACCGATCACAGCGCCAGTGACAATTGCGGCGTGACAATTCTTGGAGATGAAGACAAACCGTTTTGGAAAGACCACAAAGGCGCCAAACTGAACGCGATCCGCACCCGGACCATGATCTCTGACGCAGACATTGTCGTGGCCCGTTTCGGCGAACAGTATAAGCAATGGAACACTGCGTTCGACGCCGGTTACGCGGCCGCTTTGGGCAAAGCGCTGATAGTACAGCATCCAGACCAACATACCCACGCGCTCAAAGAGATTGA
>JADFNA010000430.1 GCA_022563625.1 Candidatus Zixiibacteriota bacterium | reverse complement strand
TTTCCTGAGAGTGAAATGAGCTTTGCGCCTCCTGCCGGTCCTCCCCAGAAGATGTGAGAGGCGCTGGCGGCTCCTGAGGAGCCGGTTCCTGGGACGCGGGTTCCTGGGACATTGCGAGGGCCAGCGGCAACAGAGCGCCGGCAGCCGACAGCGCTATCAAGCGCAACACTGGCTTCATTTCGAATGTCTGTTTGAAGAATGATTGTTTCACTGAGTCTATCCTGCTTTATAGGTGTTCTGCAAACAACTTCCTAATTCGCGGATGATAGTTTGCAATGTATTGCGCTTTTGTGTCTGATTTTCTGCCAAAAGGCCGTTAATGGCCAGTGGGAAAACCCGAACTGTTCTGAGCAAATAGCGCTCCAAATCGCAGACGTTGCAAAGAAAAGCGCTTGATCTGTCATAAACGGAAAATCTTCATCTCTGGACCCCTGGCGTTTAGGAGAAATTGGTTTCCACAGCCCGTTGTCAGTCCCAGAATCTTATAAACTCTCAACAAGAGAGTAAATCCAATCTCGGTATTCAAGATAATAGATAATCCAGATTTGGCAAGGGGTGAGTTTTCTCTGGGGGTGAGAGTGAAGCTCCTTAGAAACTTGGAAAAAACTATGATGAGCGGTCTAAAAAGAAGCTGTCAGACGGAGAAAGTTCGTTCCAGAGAGTGTTTCAATCAGATTTCCAGTATAGCGCGAAAAGTCGATTCGAACATCCAGCTTGTCGCCGAACGATTTGGACGATTCAGCGGATTCTGGTCCCAGTGATCCGGCGAGAAGGTCGAGGAACCCACGCAGGCGGATGCCGAATCCATAAGTCGCTATATTACGGTCAACAGGGGAATCTTTGAACTTACCCATGCGGACAAAGATCATGTTATACAGGCCCGCTTCGGCGCCAAACCGATTCAAATGTGTGTCTCTTATTTCGCCCCCGGCAGATTCGCGCTCATACACAAGGCGAAGGCTATAGTGTTGGCGGCCGCGTGACTGGTGTACCACCAATAGCCCTACGGCGCTCTTGCGAATCTGCACGATCGGTTCAGCTACGAACGCACTGACAAAGTTCATATCGCCATTAATCAATGTTCGTACGTGCGCGACAACCGGTGTTATATCCCATGAAGAATGTGGGCTTCTGAAGAGAGGGAGTTCCACCATGAATCCGATCTTGGATGTAAATCCCTGAGAAGAACCGGGCGACATTCCCGACCCTGGTAGAAGTTCGACAAGGGAAGACTTGACAAATTGCGCTGAAAAGCCGAATCCGATTCTCACGCCTCGTTCGATGGCGAAGCCGAAGTTCAAGCTGTGAGCGCGATCATGTGGTGATCTGACACTAGAGATAGTTCCAGGAGAATTGAGTGTTCCGAACCCGCCATATCCGAGGCGCATTCGCGTATACGCAACTGCTACGCTTACTTTAAGCGGATTCGATTCGTCGCCAAGGGTGAAGAAAGGATACTTTCCCACCCCCAGTGCGAAATACTGCATGCTAATGTCACCAGCCTGGCTTGGCAGCCAGCCATTATAAAGTGTCGGAGAAGTCAAAGAAAATGTTCGGTTTAAATGGAATATTCCCAAGGCCGCCGGGTTATTGAATGCTGCGTCCTCATCTGCCAGAGTTATAGCTGCTCCTCCCATGCCTTGTGCGCGAGCTGATACCGGAATTATAAGAAATCCTGCTGCTCCTGAGCCTGCTACGGAGGGCTGACAGGCGCTGACGGTTATGATTACGAAAGTCGCTATCTGACCGAAACCTGAGACTTCGACAGGATTTCTATTTTCTCGTGCGTGATTCACAATTTTATGAGCGCTATCACTCGGCTAGCGTAGAATTGTCCGGCCCGTATATTAAGCATGTAAATCCCGGATGACTGACCGCTGAAATCGATAATGACTGAATTCCCTCCAGCCATGCCCTTGCCAGAGATTGTGAAAACTGCCGAGCCTGTTTCATCGATAATACGGAAAAAATATTCCAATGCCGTCGGCAGTGAAAAGTTGAAAACCGTCGGCGGACGCGCCAGACTGACCACAAGCGTGTCCGGGACCGGCTCACCGTTTGGAAGAAAAATGTCAAGTGTGAGTGATCCATCGATAACGATTCCGTTATCTCCAGTGTTTCCGCTCAAAAGCCCGGGGCTTTTACCTGAACAACCAATGATGATTGGCAGAGCGCTGGAAAAGAGAACAGCTAAAATTACGGAATTGCGCATAATTTCTCCTAACGAGATTGCAGACGATTACTATAAGCAACGTCCTTGTTCATATCGTAGCAACTTCTTATCGTAAAGGCAACTCGAGGGGCCTGTTGAAAAACCCCTAATTGTCTTTGCGAGGAGTCCGCCTAGGCGGACGACGTGGCAATCTCCCTGCTAGGAAGCGCACGAGATTGCTTCGCTATCGCTCGCAAAGACTGTGATCTAGACTTTATCAACAATCCCTAAGGGCAACAGACACTTTACAGCGATACGCTCAGTTTGAAGAAACTCGTAT
>JADFNA010000034.1 GCA_022563625.1 Candidatus Zixiibacteriota bacterium | reverse complement strand
ATACTTCATCACAGGTAACAAGACCAAGAGCGAGCTACAAGATGGCGAGCAGTTTTCAATTCCCGCCGGACAGTTCGTATTAATTCTGACTGAAGAGTACCTCAAAATACCTACAGACAAGTTGGGATTCATCACTTTCAGGTTTGGACTAAAGAAGAAGGGGCTCATAAATGTCTCTGGATTTCATGTTGACCCAGGGTTCGAAGGCAATTTAGTCTTTGCTGCATACAACGCTGGCGCTCAGCCAATTATCTTATCAAGAGGGGCGGATGCTTTCAGATTGTGGCTATCAGAGCTTGATGGGTGTGCGCCAAGGTACAAAGGAACCCACTTCAATCAGACGTGTATATCGGACGCCGATGTTACTGGATTGGCGGGTTATTTGGCTTCGCCTGCGGCTCTTGATAAACAAATTGAAGAGATTCGGCAACGTCTTAGAACGATACGCACCGTTCTCCTGGCGGTCATTAGCCCATTGTTAATAGCTATCCTCATCTATGTCATTCAACAGTTCTTTACGAAAGAACAAACTGGAAAAGGCGGAGATCACTTTATGATCCAGTCACCTGCACTTTCGTCACCACCAACGTTAATTGATGCCAACACTGCACAGAAACAAGTGTTCACGAGCCCTGAAGATTCGACTGGTGCAATTAGTGATACAGCTAACACCAAAAGTGAATAGACTATAATAGAATCATGCAAGATATCTTAGTTCCTAAATCTCAGAACAAATTTAACGGCAAAACTAAGACAATTGGAGATAGATTAAGTCAGACTGCACGAACCAAGGTTCCTACTCTTAACAAGAAGCTCTCTCCAGCAAAGCCAACTAAATTATGGAACGAGTATTGGAAGTTAGCCGCGAAACGACAAGAGTTATTTTTTGATAGTGTAAAAGGTGGGCAATCAACATGTGTAACTGATCCTATCTTAAACGAGTACAAGTTCACAAACGCTTATCGAGCATCTGATAGAGTAAGCCAGTATCTTATTAAGCATGTCATTTATGATGGTGACTTCAATAATGATGATTTGTTCTATCGGATCATGATTTTCAAAACTTTCAATAAGATTTCCACTTGGAAATTGATAGAAGCGCAACTAGGTGAGATTACTTGGTCTACATATGACTTTGACAAAATAGATTCAATCCTTTCGAACGAAATGGCTTCGAAGCGGAGCATATATTCTGCGGCGTATATTATGGCTTCGGGGAAGACTTTTTTTGGACACAATCGCAAACACAGTAATCACCTAAGATTAATTCAGCGAATGCTTGATGATGAAGTCCCGTCACAGATATCAAACATGAATTCAATGAGAGAAGTATTTGAATTGCTTCGATCGTATCCAACCATTGGTGACTTTCTTGCATTCCAATATGTAATAGATATCAACTACAGCCCACTCACTAATTTTTCCGAAATGGATTTTGTCGTTGCTGGCCCAGGCGCCAAGGATGGGATCAGGAAGTGCTTCTCAGACCTAGGGTGATTAACAGAAGTTGAGTTAATCAAGTGGGTTGCAGATATTCAAAAAAGTGAATTTGACAGACTCGGCATCCATTTTAAAGATTTGTGGGGACGGCAATTACAACTGATTGACTGCCAAAACCTTTTTTGCGAAATTGACAAGTATGCCAGAGTTGCCTACCCAGAGCTTAAAGGGTACAGCAATCGTACGAGAATAAAGCAACGCTACCGACCCAACCCTGAGAGAATAGATTATTTCTATCCCCCAAAATGGAAATTGCGTGGTGTCGAAGGATTTCTAGAGAAGTAGGATTTATGTCGCACATAATAGAAACTAATACTGCCAACGAAGCCTGGCTTCAGGCGCGACAGATGTTCTTTAGTGATCGTGGATCTTCTCTGCAACCAAGCCGCGGCGGACTAACACGTGAAGTATTGGGAATTACATTTGCAATATCAAACCCACTGCAGCGCTGGGTAATCTCACGCGCGCCAGCGATGAATCCAGCATTCGCGATAGCAGAAGTAATCTGGATACTAGGTGGGAGAAACGATTCAAAATTCCTGAGGTTTTGGAATCGAAACTTACACAAGTTTGCCGGCAAGTCTGCAAATTATCACGGTGCTTACGGGCACAGACTGAGAAGGAATATGGGGTTTGATCAAATCGAACGGGCTTATAACATCCTTAGTTCAAATCCTGAAAGCCGCCAAGTTGTACTTCAATTGTGGGATTCCAAACGCGACATGCCCTGGAACACTGGCTCACCAAGATCCAAAGACATTCCCTGCAATCTTGCATCGCTCTTGAAAATCAGAAAGGGACGCTTAGAATGGACTCAAATACTCCGCAGCAACGATCTTTTTCTAGGTGTGCCTTACAATTTTATTCAATTTACAATTCTTCAAGAAATCATAGCTGGGTGGCTGGGAGTCGAAGTAGGATCATACACACACTTTAGTGACAGTCTACATGTATATGAAAGCGATCTGATTAATTTGAGTACGTTCAATGAAATGGAAGAGTACTCTAACACTGACAGCCTTGCACTATCAAAACTACGATGTGACACAGTACTTAGCGAATTTACTGAACGAATCACAGTGATTAGTTCTATGAATTGCACAGAACAAGAGCTTATGGAGCTCACTGAGTGGCAAGACTGTCCTCAATCTTTCAAGAACCTATTCATCATAGTTGCGCTTGAGGCTGCCCGGAGACATCGCTTTCCAGACGCTGCTGCTGTACTCTTCAGAAACTGTACAAATCCTGCATTACGCCAGGTCTGGAGTAACTGGTCTGATAAGTTTGACTCTAAACATCAGTCGACTTCGTTCGTTTCATTACGCAAGGTTAGGGATAAGTCAGCCACTCAAGATTATGGCATTTGATACTTTAACGGATACTTTATGTCCTCAAGCACTAGGGGTAAATTGAGTCAGCTACTCCAACAATATCTGTGATTCCGGCGCTGTCTAACAGTTTCCAGTATGTAGTATCGAACAGACTTGGGTCGATTCTTTGTAGGTAAAGATATTCATCAAAGTAAACGATTTTCCTGAGTTGGCCACCTTGAGCATGGCTCGTAATCATGCTAACCAGGATAAAAATCAAAAAACAGATGGTGACTCTTGCACGTCTCATTACACTGCCTCCCTGCCTGAATCAATAGACTTTCCAATAGTCAATGTGTTATTTCAATGATATCATTCTCCTGCTGTTTACGACATCCCCGATTGTCGCACTGTAGAAGTACGCACCTGAGGACACCTGTTGGCCATCATCGTTCCTACCATCCCATGATACTTCATGCTCCCCGGCAGAAAATTCCTGGCTCAGCAGTGTTCTAATTCGCCGACCTAGTGTATCGTAAATGAACAGTTTAACGTGAGATTTTCTCTCCAAGGAGAATCCAATAGTAGTTTCTGGATTAAAGGGATTGGGGTAGTTCTGATCCAACTGAAAAGTTTCAGGCAGCGCTAGATCGACATCATCTTCCGCATCGGTGACAATGTCAACGCTACCTTTCAAAATCCAGACATCGCCTGGCTCACCCCCAGCGAAGTTCTGGCTGGAAAACATGATATCATCAAACCCATCTCCGTTCATGTCACCGGCCTGTTCCAGGCGCCATCCAATTCGGTCCTGCAACGTCAGAGGCAAATCACCTTTTACCACAAAGGTATCCATAAAAATATCGAATTCAACGCCTCCGATGTACAGATCTATCGACCCAGGGCGGAGCGACCACTGTTTCTGACTAAGAAATCATTATCGCCATCGGCATTTACGTCGTCAAGCCTGTTGGCAAGGCATTCAAATTCGTTATGTTGACTCTCGGTAATGTTCAATAAGTGGACAGAATCAGTCTACGCCACTGCGGGACACATAATTGATGATGAGACAACATGATATCTGATACAGCGCTAAAGCATTTTGATCAACTCTGGGAACTATTCGACAAGAAACTCCTTGACGCAGGTGGATCAATGTTCCTAATCGACCCTCTCCGAGAATTCCTCCCAAAATCGTTTGCGGATGGCCTGACCGCCGAATCCGCGAAAATCCGACTACATCAAAACCTGGCTCGCTGGGGCGAAATCGAGCAAGCAGACCACGAAATCGAGGTTCTTGAAGAACACCAATTCGATGACGGTGGAGTATTCCAACTGACTCAATTCAAAGACCCGGATGTCCGTTGGACTCGTGAATTCATTTTCACCGCATTTTACAATCTCTGTTGCCTGGCAACACATAAAGTAACTATAGAAGAGTTGATTGTTGAGTCCTGCGGTGAGCCAAATTTCTCGCCGATGACAGATAATAGCCGCAAAGCCTTTCTTCGTTTGATAGCGCTCAGCAATACTTTTCTGTTGTCCGAATGGGCGCAGGATTTGATTCACCGGGCCATAGCAAACTCTGACACCAAGTTTTTCAAGGGTCTTTGCACAAGTTTGATGAAGAACACTGCAAGAGATCGATTCGAAGTAGCGCGAACATGGCTAGGAGTCACTTTGCTGTGGTATCTGGGCGGCAAAGACTTCACTCGGCGTGATTTCATGTTGCTCCTACGCAAGAAAGATATCATCTCGCGGAGCTTGGAAGAGCTCAGTTTCAATGCCATGCTCTCTAAGCTAAAGCTCATTAAGTAGTTCCTCATAACCAAAACAGCATTCATTTTGGTTTTATGTGCGGTTGAGGCGAACGCATAATATGGATATGTGTCAGACCTAACTCACATATCAAGAGTGCCCAGCGAAGCATTAGTACAGACTACTCTTCAAGCATTTCAGCCGTACTACGAGCAAGAGCTAACCAGAAGTGACGCTATTGAAATCATAGAGTCAGTCGTGAACTATAGCAAAGCATTGTTGGAATTAGAAAATACATTAGAATCCGGTTTATGTAAAGTTACCATAGCTCAAACTAAACCTGTTCAAAAAATCAGAAAAAGTTAAACCAATTGAACCGGATGAATAACGAAGAGTTTGTGAACTGTAAGTGGTGGCATGGCATGAACTTCCGATTCGCAAACTACGACTTGTTCAATCTATGCGCTACTAAACTTGAAACTCGAATCAAATTCCTGCGTGATACAATCGGAATGTTGCGCAATGTTGCCGGAGAATGTACGAATCGTTTGTCAAACGTCCGAGGTCTCAGGGAGTCATCTGCCAATGACCGGAATCTCAGGATGGGAAAAGGTCGCCAAAGGCGCCCAAACCTGGCCAAAGTCGGTAACAGTGATATCTGAGTAGATTTATGCGTTATGAATTGAAGAAAATGCTAACTGCCGGTGTCATGGCCAAAGAGCTGGGAATAAATCCCAAGACGCTGAAGAAATGGGCCAGACAGGGCAAAGTCCCATCCTACCGCAATCCGGCAAATAACTATTGGTATTTCAACAAGAAGGAAGTGCTTCAGGCTCTTGGAATTGAACGAACGGTCAAGGGCGTAATCCTTGACATAATAAGAGGCTGGGAATAAACTGTGGCTATGAATAAGGCTGTGATCTACGTTAGAGTCTCAACCAAGGACCAGGAGCGGGGGTACTCTATCTCGTCGCAACTAAGACTACTCCGTGATTACGCCGGTAAGACCCATTTGAGAGCGGTTAAGGAATTCCGGGAGACGGAATCGGCGGGGAAAGCTGGACGCACGGCCTTTGGTCAAATGGTACAACTTCTGCGCTCTGACCGATCAATCACGGAAATCCTGGTCGAAAAGACTGATCGTCTATATCGAAATTTCAAGGATCATGTTCTGATAGACGACCTCGGAATAAACATTCACTTTGTCAAAGACAGCAGAGTTCTGGGTAAGGACGCGAAGTCAGCGGATAAATTTGTGAATGACATACAAACCGCCCAGGCGCGTTTTTATTCGAACAACCTGTCAGATGAAGTCAAGAAAGGCCAACGCCAGAAGGCGCGGGAAGGGAAATTCCCAAGAGGGATGCCACCACTTGGATATATTCGAAACGGTGTGTCTAGGGCTATTGAAATTGATCCGGACAGAGCTCCGTTGATCAAGATACTTTTCGAGTATTACGCCGAGGGAGACAAGTCCCTCGACCAGGCTCATGGAGTTGCAAGAAAGATTGGTCTGACCTACCGAAAATCCGGTCGAACTCTGGCTCGCTCAGGAGTGGAAAGGCTTCTCAAGAATGTCTTCTATACGGGTAAATTCAAGTGGAATGGAACTGTCCACCAGGGCGATCATCCACAGATAGTGACGGATTCTCTTTTCGAGCGGGTTCAAGAGACATTCCAGGCAAGATCAAATGGTAAGACAGGAGCTAAGTCTTTTGTTTTCGGCAGGCTCATGAGATGCTCTCAGTGTGGCCATACTGTAACCGCCGAAATCAAGAAGAAAAGATACATATATTATCACTGCACTGGATATGGTACAAATCACAAAGTCGAATATATTCCAGAAAACGTATTGGACGAACAATTTGCAGACTTCATTGGCGCTGTCACAATTCCAGATGAGTTCTACAATTATCTAAAGACTTGCCTGGATTCTGAAATCCGGAACACTCGCACAACTTTGGAAACTGAAAAGCGGCAGTTAGAGCTTTCAAGTGATAAGATTCAGTCTGATATGAAGAGAACTCTTCAAAAGAATTTGGATGGCAAAATCAGTGACGAACTCCTGGGGAAAATGCAAAACGATCTTCAAATGAAATTAACCGCTGTCAACTACCGCCTTGACAACCTGTCGAAAGTGAAATCAGAGGAGTTCGACCGCGCCGCCAAGACTATAGAACTCTCACATCAGGCTGAAACGCTTTACTTTAAGGCGAATCCAGAGCAAAAGCGCAAACTCATCAAATCAACTCTATCGAACTGCAATCTGAGTGGCCGAACTCTTTGTGTCACATACAGAAAACCCTTCGACCTGTTTGCCGAAGGGATCAAATTTGATAACTGGCGGAGGGAGTAGGATTCGAACCCACGGTACCTTGCGGCACAACGGTTTTCAAGACCGCCGCTTTCAACCACTCAGCCATCCCTCCGGAAACGGCGCAATTACGCGCCGGTTGCAAAGTCTAGCGCCACAGCCCGCTAACAGTCAAGTCAAAGCTCGCGTCGTTCAAGAAACACGCAGAAAAGAAAAGCCCCGGAGCCGAATCCCCCGCTCCAGGGCCTGCCTGTTGAAACATAATCCGGCGCCCCATCCGTGAGTCGCCGGCCAAATCACAAATCAAACACTATTTCTTAGTTTCCCCCACCGGGGCGAATGCTGACACCGGCCAGGCCGCTGGCCTGCGCTCCGGGCGTGCAAGGTTCGGTCGCTGTCCAGCGTGTGTCGCTGTTTTCGTACACCAAATTTACTGATCCATCGCTATTGAATGAAGCGGAAACTGTCCAGCCGCCTTTGACAGACAGAGAATCTGTTCCGGTACCAGTCACGATACTGCATAACACATCAACAGTCGCGCTGGCGCTGATACTACCGCCAATCGGGCAGGGATGTTGCAGATCGTCGATTGTCAACACATTCGTTGCTGTTTTGCTGGATGAGATGGTAAACTGACACGTCGTTCCGCTGTCGCTGGCTGTGGCTGTGAGCGTATCAAATGATGTTCCACTAAACGAGAGTGTATCACCGCCTGTGCTGTCGCCAAAGCCGAGAATTGCAACTGTAAGTATCGAGTGCGAGCCAATGCTTCCGCTGAAGGTAGAATCATTCAGACTCGCCTGGGCATGCACGTGTATATCCACTGAAGTGATATTCAGTTCGCCCAGAACTGCCGGCAATCCGGGTCCATTCGCATCCGAGAAACGAATCGAGTCGATAACCGTTGCGGTGTCGCCCAGTTCTGCCACAGTGATCGAGAATATATGCCAGAATGAAATACTGTCGATGGTCAGGCTGTAGCTTAACAACTCGCCGCCGACAGCGCCACCGCGATACAATTTGATGTCTCCGTTTGCGTTCGCACGCGGACTGAAACCCGGGACTGAATCCCAAATAGCGTCGGCCCAATCCAGAGCGTCAAAATCGAGCGCTACGTTGCTAAGCTGTTCGGATATGGCTGCAAACTCAGCGTCGTTGGGATCACCTACTGCCTTTGGTGTTGAATCAGTTACGCTGTCAGAGCAGCTGATCGCCATCGCAAAAGCTGCCGTTGTGACTGTGAGAATGTGTAATAGCCTGCCCTTGTTCATGTGTGCTGCCTCCTGAACGGTTTAAAATCCTGGTGTTGGGTCATTTCTGAATCTATATGTTTACGCAATGCTGAAATCTCAAAACCGTACGAGCAAAAAAAGACTGTCCGCCCTGCGCATCTGTGCGAGTTGTAGCGCCCGCCCGGCTCGGGCGGAAACACTACCTGAATAGAATCGGATCAAGACGTTCAAAACTTGAACACCGCTAACGGATTGTTAGCTATCTTGAACTCAGGATTGCCCGGACACTCAGAGCGAGACACTTAACGCTATGTCGAATAATAAGTTGTGCGCTTAGGAATGGGTTGGAATGAGTCCGTTTGGGTCTTTTACTTTTTGGCTTTGGGGCCGCCGGTCAGGCCGATGTCACTGCGGCTGCCGTCGGGGTCGGACAGCTTTTCACTGCCGGCATCGATGGCCGGTGAGCCTGAGGAAAGATGAAACGACAGTGTATCTGCAAACAGTGGATCGACATTCAAGTTGCCTGACATATCAGTTTGGTCCCAGATGTCCTGGTATTCTCCGTCTTTATTTTGCCAGACGATGTTGTGCGTGAATTCCCATTTTGCCCAGTCACCATAATTCCAGACACCGACACACGGGCAAACCCATTGTTCACGCCAGCCATTTTCGCTTATGATATTGTTCACCATCCGCCCCCGGCTGGTGGAGCCCCAGGCGGCGACTCCGCAGTTGCCGTTTGCAAAAATTACGTTGTTTGACATGTCCATATAACTTTCGCCTGTCCCGACCATTCCCCAGCCAAGATTGTGATGCACGAGATTGTTGCGCGCGATCACCCAGGATGTTCCAAACGAGCCGATTCCCTTCCAGTAGCCGCTGATCTCATTTCTAAGAGCCACACATGTGGCGTCCCAGGTCACGCCGATACCGGCGCCGCGTCCATTTTTGATTATGCAATCAGTCACAGTTGCGCTGGCGCCGCGATAGAGCGCTATTCCGTCCCAGGTGTTGTTGATAATTCGGCAGTCACGGATATACAGTTCGGCGCCCTCGCGGCCGAAGATGCCACCGATACCAACCACTACTGATGTGTCCGTTCGTTTGTTGTTTCGTATTTCGACACGTTCAATGGTAACTCGTGAATAGCGGGCGACGATTCCTGCGTCAGTGGCGTTTCCGTCACTGTCACGCCGGCCGCCGGTGATAGACAGATCACTTACATATGAGTTTTGTGAATTCACAAAGAATAACCCGTATCCGGCGCGGGTAACCAGCTCGGTCCCTTTTCTGCCGGACCCAACAATTGTTAGTGATTTCCCGCGAACCCGGAATCCGTAACTGGCTTTGACTTCGGTTTGATGCTCCTCGCAATTGCCGCAAAGTGATTCGGTGAATTTTCGCGGTTTAGCGACAAATGTCACTGCCGGAAGAAGCAATGTGTCACCGGAGTGTGCGCTGTCTATCACAGCCTGTAGTTCCGCATCGGGTGGAACGACAATCGTTCGCGCCTGTGTGGCATCAGGCGCCCCTAGAGATAGAGTGACAAACGCGGCAAGCGCCGCCGACAGAAGTGACGGAGAGAAAATCAGTGAACAACCCTGCGGCTGATTTGTTTGAGCCGTGTTCATCTGTG
>JADFNA010000429.1 GCA_022563625.1 Candidatus Zixiibacteriota bacterium | reverse complement strand
AAAGCCCGCCGTTACTTCCGCCCATGATTCCCAGGTGACGCGGCGAAGTGATGTTGCGTTCGATAAGCCCTTCGGCGACTGCGATAAAGTCGTCATAGCATCTCTGGCGGTTTTCCAAAAGCGCGGCTTTGTGCCAGGCCGGGCCGAATTCATCACCACCCCGGATATTCGCGAGGGCAAACACCCCTCCCCGCTCCAGCCAGTGTTTACCAATTGACGTTGAGTAGAACGGAGTTTGTCCGGAACGGAAGCCGCCATATCCATACAGCAGGGTTGGATTACTGCCGTCCAGTTTCAAATCTTTGCGCGCTACCAGGAAGTATGGGATGACAGTTCCGTCTGCGCTTATTACATCATGTTGTTTCACTACCAGGTCACTGGCGTCGAACATTTCCGGCAGGGCCTTTATCTCCTGCGGGATCTGTTTGGCGTCGGCCAGATAGAAAAGTTTGCTAGGAGAAATAAAACCGTGATGCGAAAGCAGGATGTTGTTGTCGAAAGCGCTGCTTGATGTCACGCTCACGGTTCCGGCGCCGGGAAGTTTTATTTCCCCTGAGACCCATTCGTCAGCCCCACCGGAGGTGTCTAGCTCATAGTAGAGAATTTTTCCGACAACATTTTCCAGTACGCTCAGCAGAAGAAAATCTTTCATGAGATAAACCTCGCGCAGAGTGTTCTTTTCGTCCGGGGTGAAAATGACCTGTATTTTTGATTCTATGTCAGCGGCGCCCAGGTCTTCTTTTTTGAGCGCCAGCAGGGTCCCTTCTTTGAATCCAAGCCAGTCAGAATGTAGATAGACCACAAAACGGCCTTTGAAATACGACTTTAGATCAGCATCAGCAGGAAACGGAAGCTTTCTCGGTTCAGTGTTTCCCTCTACTATCCATTTTTGTTTGGTCCAAAAGGATGTATACCTTGAGAGATAGAACATGTCTTCCTCAAGACCCTTTTCTACGCTGCCCCAAAGTCCGACATCAGACACTTCACCTTCCATGATTGTTTCCGCCTCAGACAGCGCTGTTCCCCGTTTCCAAAGTTTGGTGATTCGCGGATATCCTGAACTGGTCAAAGATCCTTCACCGAAATCGGTCCCGACCACCAGTGTGTTTTCGTCATACCACGACACTGAACTTTTCGCTTCGGGCAGCGAGAACCCATCTTCGATAAACTTCTTCTCGTTGTAATCAAATTCACGGACATAGACGGCATCAGAACCCCCGAGCGAAAGAGACACCAAACATCTCGTATGTGCCGGTTCCAGACACTCCGATCCTTTGTAGACCCAGCTCTTGCCTTCAGCTTCATTGAGCTGATCTATGTCGAGGAGTATCTCCCAGGCGGGGTTTTGCTTCTTGTATTCCTCGAGCGTGGCGCGGCGCAGAATACCCCTGACGTGTTCGTCATCCTGCCAGAAATTGTAAACATATCCATTGTGGATTTCACCAAACGGTATTCGGTCTTTTGAACCCAAAAGTTTCAATGCGTTTTCCTGAATCATCTCGAAATCCGCATCCTGCATGAACGCGGCCCGGGTTGCCTCATCGTGCTTTCGCACCCACTCCAGAGAACGCTCACTCTCGATTTCCTCCAGCCAAATGAACGGATCTTCAAGAGAATCGCAGGTTTGTGCGGGTAAGTCCAAACATGCGAGGAGAACAAAAACGACCAACGCATGTATAGTGTTAAACCTTGCTGGTTTCATCTGGGCCTCCAGTTTGAATGCTGTGACATGTGTGGCATGTGTGAACGGCTAGCCGAAGTGTTGCGTTAACCACTCGCGTCGTTCACCCATCCTGAATGTACGAAGAAAGCCACTTCCTCCGCAAGAGCGCAGTATTTACACCGGTTGGTCGCTGAAGATTTCGTGTTTTTTCATGCGGTAAACAAGAACATGACGTGGAATATCAAGAAACCTCGCCGATTTTGACTTGTTCCAGTCGAATCTCGTCAGGGCGTCGACAATCAGTTTCCTTTCCGCCTCTTTGAATGTCATTTCTCCCGGCACCGCAGATTCGATTCGCTCGGCTGATGGTTCCGCGGTTTGGTTAAAGTCCTTTGGCAAATCGGCGCCGGTCAGGATATTCCCGGAGCGCAGGACAACCATCCGCTCCACCAGATTATCCAGCTCACGAATGTTTCCGGGCCAGAGGTGGCGGACCAACGCTTCCATTAAATCGGAAGACACTTCAATCTGCTCTCCCTTTCCGTACTTCTTGAGAAACTCCGCTACCAGGACCGGGATGTCCTCGGCGCGTTCATTCAAACTTGGAACAGCAAGCGGTATGACATTCAGGCGATAGTACAGGTCCTCCCTGAATAGCCCGTCCGCCACGCGGGACTTGAGATTCGCATTCGTAGCGGCAATCAGGCGGAAATCGACATCCTTGTGTGACTCAGAACCAACCGGTTCCACTGTTTTTTCCTGCATCACTCTGAGCAACTTGGCCTGCAGCTCAAGGCCAAGGTCAGCGATCTCATCCAGCAGCAATGTGCCGC
>JADFNA010000428.1 GCA_022563625.1 Candidatus Zixiibacteriota bacterium | reverse complement strand
GTCACTGTCGCCATGAGTGTGGTCTACGTACTCGGGCCGGAAGAGGTGGCAGAGTACGTCATCCGCTACCGATCGGCAGGGGGCTTCTTTGGCCTCTCCGGGCTGCTGATGATTGTGGGGCTCGAAGAGCTGGCGAGTCTGATGGCGTATCTGTTTCCCGTTGTCCTGATTGGGGCACTGGCGTGGTTGTCTGTGTATTTGTACCGCGCGGAATCGCCCTCGGCTGTCGACAGTCTCAGGGTAGCTCTGATGATACTGCTCGCCATACCTGCGTTCGGCCCCGGCTATGGGCCGCAGTATGTCTACTGGTTTCTGCCGCTGCTCGTCGTCTACTTTCACTTCACTTCGCGGCGCGTGAGGCGATTCATCCTGGTGGGGCATGCGGTTGTCGTCGCCACGTACCTGTTCGAATACGCCTTCTTCCGCTCTCATGGTGCCTTCGTCCTGCTGTTCGACGAAAGCGATGTGGTGATGGACTTCTGCCGGGCGGTTGGCCTGCAGGAGTCTCAGACGCTGATCCGGTTACCGCTGTTTGTGGTGTATCTTGGGGTGATTGGCGGTATTGTAGCGTCCTTGAAAGAGAGTCGACACGGCTGAAGCGCAGATTGGCGAGGTGCTGTGAAGGGCACTGAGACTTTGACAACTCACGGGAGCGCCCCTTAGTTTCGCGCGCCTCGAAGTCACCAGATCGCTCGCGCCAACTGTCAGCGGAGACTTGCAAGTCATGCGATCGCGTTTTCCTCTACGTCCGCTCCTGGCCGCGGTGCTCGTCGCATCTCTCGCACCGAGCACTTCTCTTGGACAGGAGCAGTCCGCGGACGAGGCGCAGTCTGTGGAAAGCCAGGCCGCAGGGTACCGACCTGCGGACGAGGCCATCGGCCACTATGGCGCCGGTCTGAAGGACTTGCGGGCTCAGGATTTCCGCGGCGCCCAGATCGAGTTCGAGCAGGCCGTGGCCGCGGATTCGAGCTACGGCGATGCCTTCTACGCGCTGGGCAAGACCTATCTGACCCTGAGCCAGTTCGACCGCGCCATTGGCGCCTTCGAGCAGGCCAGCAGGGTTGGAGTTTCGCAGGAGCGCGCCAGTCAGGCGATTCCGTCACTGCTCGCTCAGGCGTATTCGAAGTCCGGGGTAAACTCGTACGGTCAGCGAAAATACAGAGAGGCCATCGCCCGATTCGAGAAGGCCCTCGAGCTGGAGCCCGGCAAGGCGCGCACCTACTACACGCTGGGCTTGTGCCACCGGGGACTGCGCGATGAAGCCGCTGCGAAGCGCTCATTCGAGCTGGCCATCGGGGCCGAAACGGGCAACTTTGAAGGGAACGATCATGAACAAATTGCTGCGGACGCTACCTGTGGCTCTGGTGTGTCTTCTCGCCGTCGGCGGGCACCTGGCCGGTGATGCGGTGATATTTAAAGCCGGTGTTGCGGCGGACACCGTCTTGTTTGAGATAGGGTTTGATGTAATCATAATCCGCATCGTAACCCAAATCACGGTAAAACTCACGGTAACTCACATCGCCCGGATACCCGGCATCGCGGCTCCACACTTGTTTGGAAGTTTCCATATCCCTGCCGAACACCGCCACATTTGCCGGAGCCAATATAGGAGCAAAGACACCGTATTTCGGTCTGGGGGTTCCATAGAGGATTCCATGCGCATCCACAAAAAAGTATTTGATTCCCGCTTCCGCGAGGAGATCATCAATACCATAATCATACGCGCATTCCGACAGCCAAATCCCGCGCGGGCTGCGTCCGAAGTGTTTTTCATAATTCTTTTTCTCAATTTGAATCTGCGCCCGCTGCACGTTTTCATTTTTCATCAGCGGCAAAAAACCGTGGGTAGCGCAGCAGGTGATGATTTCCAGTTTGCCTTCGTCTTGAAACCGTTTAAACCCCTGAACCAGGTTACGGTTGTATTGCTGAAAAACGCGAACCGACCGGTCAATAACCACTTTTTGATTTAGGGCGGCTTGATGAAATTCATGCGCGCTTTTTTTGGATGTGCGGTGAATTTCTTTTTCCGCCAACTCGATAAGTTCATGGAGATGGCGCTCATAGCGGTCTTGCAGCAGCGGATCGCTGAACATTGCCCCCAATTTCGGAGTGATCGATAAGGTCAAGCGCCAGGGGATTGCCTCCTGCTGTAATTTTTCAAAAATTGACAGCAGGGGCAGATAGGTTTCCGTCATGGCCTCAAAAAGCCACTTTTCTTCCAGAAAGTACTCATGCTCCGGGTGCCGCACAAAGGGCAGATGGGCATGAAGCACTAAAGCGAGATATCCTTTTTCCATTGCTCTTTTTCCATTGCTAAAAAACCGGTTCGGTCCCTGTGGGGTTCTACTTACATTTTTTAATGGCTCTTCCGGGTTTATAGTGGAAAAATAAAAAGCACTGTCCGGTTCAATTTGCTTATGCTTTGGTTAGCTCCGATCCTATCGGGATTAAAGAGCCTCTGGTGGTTTCAGGAGTGCCAAGGCCCCTGCCAGGAAAC